>JAUWLW010000029.1 GCA_030613505.1 Candidatus Zixiibacteriota bacterium | reverse complement strand
TTCCATCTGGTGCGCGTCTTCCACACCGCGGGCCGCTGCGTCGAGTGCGGCGAGTGCGAGCGCGCCTGCCCGATGAACATACCGCTCCGCGTGTTATCCGAGAAGTTGGTCAAGGACGTGGAGGAGAAGTTCGGCTACGTCGCCGGCCAGGACGCGGAAGTCTCGCCGCCGCTGGCGACGTATCAACCCGACGACCCCAACGAGGGTTTTATGTAGATGGCCGCCGTTAAGGTAAAAAGAAACGAATTGCCCAAGCTCCTGGAGGGCGCGAAGGCCGCCGGCTACGACGTATTCGCGCCGGCTCGAGCCGCGGAGGGGTGGGCGTTCGCGCCGTACGAGGGGGGCGACGTCGACCTCGACGGCTACCTGTTGACGACGGCCAGCGTCAAGGGTTTCGTCCTGCCCCAACTCGAGGCGTTCCTCAGCTACGACAACGACGACGGCCGCCTTGCCGCGGCGCCGGAGGGCAAACGCCTTCTCGTCGGCGTGCGGCCTTGCGACGCCCGGGCGCTGGCGCTGGTGGACAAGGTATACCTCGACCGCGGCTTCCGCGACCCGCTGTACCTCGCCCGCCGCGACAACACGGTACTCGTCGTGTGGGCCTGCGGCCGACCGGCGCCGACATGCTTCTGCACCTCGGTGGGCGGCGGCCCGGGCGACGCGACGGGCGCCGACGTGATGGCCTACGAAGCCGGCGACGACCTCCTGCTCGAGGCGTCCTCGGCCAAGGGCGAGGGATTCCTGAAAGCGGTGAAATTCGGAGAGGCATCCGACGCGGAACTCGACGAAGCGAAGGCAACCTACGCGAAGGTAGCCGAGGCGATGACTCCCCTCTGGGATTTGGAAGCGGCGCGGCCCAAATTGTACGAGAACTTCGAGGCCGAGGCGTGGGAGGAGGTCGCGTCGCGCTGCGTGAGCTGCGGCGCCTGCACGTTCGTGTGCCCCTCGTGCCACTGCTTCGACGTAGTAGACGAGGGCAAGCACGGCCGCGGCCGGCGCGTCCGCTTCTGGGACGCCTGCACGCAGTCGCCGTTCACGCTACACGCCTCGGGCCACAACCCGCGGGAGCGCAAGGCGCAGCGCTACCGCCAGCGCGTCCTCCACAAGTTCTACTACTTCCACGACAACTGGGGCGAGAACCTGTGCGTGGGGTGCGGCCGGTGCGTCGTCGCGTGCCCGGTCAACGTCGACATCCGCGAGGCCGTGAGCCTGGTAGCCGGCGCCGACTAACGATATGGAAGCACGCGTCGAAATCGAGGCGGGGGGCGAGAACTTCGGCGAGTTCGAAGACGCTACGGTCCTCCGGGAGTGCGGCGACGACCGGACGGGGGTGCTGGTGGAAGTTCGCCGGGCGCCGCGACCGCCGTTCCTCGGCGGCGACGGGGAAGTGATCCTCACCACCTACGTCGAGGGCCTGATCGTAACCATCGTCTGCCGCGCCGACGAGTGCGAATACGACGAGCGAAAGAAGCAGCTTACTTTCAGAGGTAATTGCCGGGGATGCCGCGTTTATGACCCCAAGCACGTTGCATGAGGCGCCGCTTATGCCGGTCCCGGCGACGCTCGAGCGCGTCGTCGTCGAGACGACGGCCGCGGACCTCAAGAGCTTTTATCTCAAGTTCAAAGACGGCCCGCGGTGGGACTACCTGCCCGGGCAGTTCGCCGAGTTGTCTCTTTACGGCTACGGCGAGTCGCCCATCGGCATCGCCTCCTCCCCCACCGAGGGCGAGGAGCTGACGTTCACCGTCTTCAATACCGAGGGCAAGGTGACGCGCGCGTTGCACCGCCTGGCGCCCGGCGCGGCCGTCGGCCTGCGGGGGCCGCTGGGCAACACCTGGCCTCTCGAAGAGTTGCGCGGCAAGAACGTAACGGTCATCGGCGGCGGCTTCGCCTTCACGACGCAGCGCTCGTTAATCAAGTACGTGCTGGCGAACCGCAAAGATTTCGCCGACCTCACGGTGGTCTACGGCGCGCGCTCGCCGGGCGCGTTGTTGTATAAACCCGAACTCGCGGAATGGGAGAAGTCGCCCGAGCTCACGCTCCACCTCACCGTCGACAAGGGCGACGAGACGTGGACCGGCCGCGAGGGCTTCGTGCCGACGGTGGTGGAGGAGGAGAAACTTCCCCCCGACGACGCGATTGCCCTTATATGCGGGCCGCCGATTATGATAAAATTCACGTTGCCCGTAATGGACAAGCTGGGCTGGAAGCCGGAGCAGATCTACACCAGCCTCGAGATGCGGATGAAGTGCGGCGTGGGGATGTGCGGCCGCTGCAACATCGGCCCCAAGTACGTCTGCGTCGACGGCCCGGTCTTCTCCTTCGCCGAGCTGTCGAAGCTGCCGCAGGAGTATTAAACGACAGGGGGCACGCTATGAAGTTCCGCGTAGTCATCGAACCGGACCTGGAAGACGGCGGCTACGTCGTCAGCTGCCCGTCGCTGCCCGGATGCCATTCGCAGGGCGATACGGTCGACGAGGCGCTCGCGAACATCCAGGACGCTATAGCGGCGTACGTCGAAAGCCTGAAGAAACACGGCGAACCGGTACCGGCGGAGTTCGAAGTCGAGGTCCCGGTGTAGAATGGCGAAGCTCCCCCGTAACATGTCCGGGCGGGATTTGGTGAAGCACCTCGAAAAGATCGGCTATTATGTGGACCACCAAAAGGGGACTATATCATACTACTTAACGAAACGACCGGCCGGCCGAGCTTGGCGCCGTCCGACCCTAAATAATTCGCGTGGGGTTATTAACGAAAATTATTAGGGACGCGTACGGAAAAGAAACGGTTATCGTGACCGATAAGCCGGTTAAAGACGAGGGGGAGAAAAGATGAGAAAGACGATAGGAGTGTTGACGGGGGTTGTTCTGATGCTGGCCGCTCAGGCTTTCGCAAGCGAAATAGCGGGAATGGTTTCGAATGCGGCGAAGTCTGCTGAGGCTTCAGGTATGGAGGTTCTCTGGGAATACGTTACGCCGACGGAAGGGGTCCTGATTTGGAGGAACCCTTCGACCATGAAGGGATGCGTCGTAAGATTTTCCTACGACGGGCGCACCGTTACTTTTAATGATACCTGGTATGACGTGCTCGACGACGCGGCTGTAGCCAGCGTTAAGACGGCTTACGCTTTAAAGGAACAATTATGGGAGCCTTCTTCGACGCTCGAAGCGGGCGAGAAGTGGTGGAGATCGACTCCAGAAGGGAAGAAGCAGCAACAGCGAGAGGCCCGTGAAGCGAAGGAACGTGAGCAGCAGAAGCGGAACCTGTTAATGAAGTGCTCTAACGATAAGGAGAAGGTTGAGCTTTTGACCTGCTGGCTTGGTCCGATGTCTAAGGGTAAGAAAGCTAAGTGGCTTAGGACAGTTTATCGCTTGACGCCGAGGGTACGCAAAGGATGGTTTTGGTTTACAATCCTCGGGAGAGATAGGGGGCCCACACAGGACGAGTTCGTAGAGCATTGGTTGCCGCCCAAGAAGGACAAGAAATTTGCCGAGTGGGCGGTGAAGAAGAAGGTTGACCGGCACCTCTACGTTTTCCCCGAGGATTTTGGGGAGAACAGGCCGGACTTAGTGGACGCCCTCTTGGCAAGGGAAGGGATTGTAGTCCAAGAGAAACGGTGAGGCCGAAGGGATAACGTTCAGGGTTCCTGTCGCTAAACGAGGATAAGAATCCCTTGTGAAGCATTGCCGTCATATACGAACCGGCGATTATTATAAAATCCAAATTGGTGGTTATAGACAGGTTAGCCCCAGGGCGCGAGCAAATTTATACGGCGCTCGAGATGCCGATGAAGTGCGGCGTGGGTATGTGCGGCCGCTGCAACATCGGCCCGAATCACGTTTGGAACGCCAGTCGGGTTTCTTGTCCAGGATACCTTACAAACGACCGGAGGGATATTAGGAGGCGTAATGAACCACGAAAAAACTAAAAGAGCGCAGATTATTGAAATAGCGATTGAAATATTAGAAAACGAACCTGGTGGCTTGGCCCGAGGAGAAATATACAACCTTATATTGGATAAGGAACCCGATTTAGGGCCAAGGGTAAACCTTTATACTGCGTTAAGCCGGGATAATTTAAAAAAATTCACGAAAGACCGTATTATTGAACCCGAACCGGGTATTCTTAGATTTAAATATGCCGAAAAAGATGTCCAACCCGAAATTACCGATAAAGAAAAACCCGGAAAATACCAAGAACGGGACTTTTATGAACCTTTCGCAGAATGGCTTAAAACGGAGGGTGAATGTACCGAGGCTAAACGTTTGGGCGAGAGTAAATTACCCCGGTATTGGGGTACCCCCGACGTAATCGGCGTATGGAAAACCCCCCGATTTGCGCCCAAGGAATCATACGAAATAGTCTCTGCCGAAGTTAAAATAGATAATAGTACCTCGAGTTTACTAACCGGATTTGCGCAAGCTTGCTGTTACAAGTTGTTTAGCCATAAGGCATATTTAGTAATACCAAATAAAACCCGTGCCGACGTCGTTAAGAGACTCACTGCGTTGTGCATGTCGTTTCGTATAGGCTTAATATTATTCGACGCTGAGGACGCCGAAGACCCGAAGTGGGAAATAAAAACCCGTGCCGCAAGAACGGAACCGCATATGTTCTACTTAAACGAGTTTTTAGTACAAGAGGAAGTAAAAGAACTTTTTAGATAATCCGCGAGTAAGGGAGCGAAAATATGAAGATCGCAAATTACGACCTTCCGGACGAGCTGTACTACCACGGCGAGCACGCCGAAGGAAAAAGATGAACCTCGAGGAAATAAAACGCAAGGCGTTGCCGATATTAGAAAAGTACGGCGTGTCCCGGGCCGGCGTCTTCGGCTCGGTCGCACGGGGCGAGGACGCCGACGATAGCGACATAGACATCCTGGTGGAAATTAAGCGAAGGATGAGCCTGCTTGATTTCGCGGGCCTGAAAATCGAGCTTGAGGAAGCCCTCGGCCGAAAGGTCGACTTGGGGGAATACGCCGCGATTAAGATCATGATTAAAGACGAAATCCTGAGCGAGGAAGTAGCGATCCTGTGAGTAAAAGAAACATCGGCCTTTACTTGCGCGATATAGCCGATAGTATATCGGCCATCGAAGAATACACCGAGGGTATCGCGGAAGGTGATTTTTACTCCAACGGTCTAGTCCAAGACGCCGTCGTGAGAAGATTGGAGATAATCGGCGAGGCCGCTAAGAATATCGACGACGACTTTAGAAGTAAATACCCGGAGATTCCCTGGAAGAAGATCGCCGGGATGAGGGATATAATAGCCCACGGTTACTTCGGCGTAAAACCCGAGCGGATTTGGGATATCGTAAGACAGGATTTACCCGAACTGAAAAAGCAAGTCGCTTCCATAATAGAAGACCGGGAATACTAACGACGGAATCGCCGAACAGGAAGTTCGTTTCGTATTAAGCCCAAGCGCGGGAGAGCCATATGAAAATCGCAAATTACGACCTTCCGGACGAGCTGTACTACCACGGCGAGCACGCGTGGGCCAAGCTGGAGGACGACGGCCGGGTGCGCGTCGGCATGAACGACTTCTTCCAGCAGGCCGCGGGCGACGTCGTCTACGTCGACCTCCCCTTCGAGGACGACGACGTATCGGCGGGCGAGACCTGCGGCAAGGTCCAGTCGTCGAAGTGGGTGGGCAAGCTCGTGGCGCCGATCTCGGGGACCATCGTCGAGGTCAACGAGGACTTGGAGGGCGAGAGCGCGCTCATTAACAAGGACCCCTACGGCGCCGGCTGGATCATGGTAATACAGCCTTCCGACTGGGAGAGCGAGAAAGCGGCCCTCATGCAGGGCGACGCCGTCGCCTCGTGGATGAAAGACGAGATGAAGAAGGCCGAGGAAGGCGGCTAGCAGCTCAAGGCCGCCCGCCGGCGGAGGTGGTATTATGAAACTGGACGTCCCCTACGGCAAGGAGACGGTGCCGCTCGAGGTGCCGGACGACGCCGAGGTAGTTTATCCCAACGAGGTCGAAGCCGTGGACGAGGGAAAGGTCCTGGCGGAGGCGTTGGCGAATCCCATCAACTCCAAGACGTTCGCCGACTTCCTGGCGGACGCCCGCGACGTCCTCTTCATCGTCAACGACGCCACGCGCCCCACCCCCACCGCCCGCGTGCTACAGCTCATCAAAGACGATTTGAAGGGCGTAAACGCCTCCTACATCATAGCCACCGGCGCCCACCGCGCGCCGACGGAAGAGGAGCTGCGCGAGATCTTCGGCGGCCTGTACGACGACGTCAAAGACCGCATAATAATCCACGACGCCAAGCGCGACGAGGACATGGTCCACATCGGCACCTCCACCAACGGCACCGAGATGTACGTCAACCGCGCCGGCGTCGACGCCCACAAAATAGTCATCATCGGCTCGGTGGAGCCGCACTACTTCGGCGGCTACACCGGCGGCCGCAAGGCCTTCCTGCCGGGCATCGCCTCCCGCAAGACTATCGAGCAGAACCACAAGTACGCGCTGCGGCCGGAGGCCAAGGCGCTGGCGCTGGAGGGCAACCCGGTCCACGAGGATATGATCGACGCGCTGAAGACCATCGCGGACAAGGAGATCTTCTCCATCATGACGGTACTCGACGGCGAGCACCGCCTCTACGCCGCGACCGCGGGCCACATCCACGACTCGTTCTACGCGGCCATTCAGGCCGCGAACGAGGTCTTCTGCGTGCCGGTTTCGGCGGAGGCCGACGTGGTGGTGAGCGTCGCGCCCTACCCCATGGACATCGACCTCTACCAGTCGCAGAAAGCGCTCGACAACGCCAAGCTCGCGATGAAGGACGGCGGCATCCTCATAATGGTGTCGAAGTGCCGGACCGGCGTGGGCGACGAGGCGTTCCTGGAGCTGCTGGCGAGCTGCGCCACGCCGCAGGAGACGCTCGCCAAAATCGAGGAGGATTACAAGCTCGGCTGGCACAAGGCCGGCAAGATGGCCGAAATAGCCGTCAAGGGCGAGATGTGGGGCGTCACCGACCTCGACGACGAGACGCTCAAGAAGGCTTTTATAAAACCATATAAAGATCTCCAGCAGGCGTTCGACGACGCGCTGGCGGCGAAGGGCGCGGGCGCGCGCGTGCTGGTTATGATGAACGGCTCGATGTCGATTCCGATGATGGGATCTTAACCGCGCGGCCCCGCCTCGAGGCGAGGCGCCGCGGGAGGTTGGCATGGACAAGGAAATCCTCAAGAAGATAGAAAAGATAGTGGGTAAAGACGGCTATTCCGTCTCGCCGGTGGAGCTGCGGGCTTATTCGGCCGACGCCAGCATCCACCTCCACGAACCCGACGTGGTAGTGCGCGTAAAGTCGGCGCAAGAAGTTTCGGAGATACTGAAGCTGGCAAACGAACACAAGATCCCGGTGACGCCGCGGGCGGCGGGGACGTCGCTGTGCGGCCACGCCGTCCCCATCAAAGGCGGCATCGTCCTCGACATGCAGCCGATGAACGCGATCAAAGAGGTACACGTGGAGGACTTCTACGTCGTCGTCGAACCGGGCGTCATCTACGCCGAGCTCAACGCCCACCTCAAGCCGGACAAGTTCTTCTTCCCGCCGGCGCCGGGCTCGGGCGACGTCGCGAATATCGGCGGCATGGTGATCAACAACGCCTCCGGCGTAAACGCCGTCAAGTACGGCGCCACCCGCGACTACGTCCTGGGCCTGGAGATCATCCTGCCCACGGGCGAGATAATCCACAGCGGCACGCGGACGATGAAGAACGCCTCCGGGTACCAGCTCGACCGGCTCATGGTCGCCTCGGAGGGGACGCTCGGCATCGTCACGGAGGTCATACTCCGCGTGGTCCCGCTGCCGGAGAAGAGCGCGATGGCGATGGCCGTGTTCGACGACCTCGAGAAGGCGGGCCAGTGCGTCTCCGACGTCATCGCCCACCCGTTGATCCCGGCCTCGCTCGAGATAATGGACAACATCTGCATCCAGGCCATCAACAAGGCCACGGACCTCGACCTACCCGAATGCGAGGGCCTGCTCTTCATCGGCGTCAGCGGCCACCCGGAGGCGGTCAAGGACGAGGTCAAGATCGTGGCCGACGTCGCCGAGAAGGCCGGCGCGGTCGACGTCAAGTTTACCGAGGACCCGGACGAGATCGCCGAATTGCAAAAGGGCCGCAAGGCCATGATCCCGGCGCTGTCGCGCTTCAAGGAGGGCATGGTTACCGTCATGCTGGCGGATGATATGGCGGTCCCGCCATCGCAAGTGGCCAAAGCGGTGAAAGCGTTCCACGAGATCCAGGACCGCTACGACGGTATTTACATCCCGACGTACGGCCACGCCGGCGACGGCAACCTTCACACCAAGTTCATCATCGACCCCACCGACGCCGACGTGTGGGAGCGGGCGGAGAAGGCCAACGAGGAGGTCTTCGACGCGGTCCTGGCGCTGGGCGGGACGGTGACCGGCGAGCACGGCGTCGCGATAACCAAGGCGCCGTACTTCAAGAAGGAGCGCGCCGACTCGCTGGATGCGATGCGCAAAATAAAGCGGGCGCTGGACCCCAACAACATCCTGAACCCGGGCAAGATCTTCGACTGGGACCAGCCGGGGGTCATCCACTTCCTCCGTTACAAGACCGGCAAACGCGAGTACGCGCCCGCAAGCGAAAATCTACAGAAGTGGGAGGCGGAGCTCAACGCCTGCACCCACTGCGGCTACTGCAAAGCGGTGTGCCCGACCTTCGTGGACCTCGGCTGGGACAGCGCCGGCGCTAAGGGGCGCCTTATGACCTCCTACGCGATCCTGCAAAACGACCTCCCGCCCGACGAGGGGGTCGTGGAAGCGCTCTACTCCTGTACGATGTGCCTCGATTGTACGCGGCGGTGCCCCACGAAGATCGAGGTCGCGCCGATCGTGGAGGCGGCCCGGGCCGACCTCGTCAAGGCCGGCTTCCGGCTCCCGGCGCACGAGGCGCTCGTCGAAAAAGTGCTGACCTCCGGGAACATCTACGGCGAGGAGGAGGCGATAAAGCCGCGGGAGGGCGAGGCGATGTTGTACCTCGGCTGCGCCTACGGCCAGCGCCCCAACCTCGTCAAGCTCTTCACCCGCGTTCTGGAGGGGCTGGGGATAAACCCGGCCATCGGCGAGGAGACGTGCTGCGGCTACATCTTCAAGAGCCTCGGCTACCTCGACGAGTTGGAGGAGCAGAAGAAAAAGTTCGAACAGCTCACCCCCGACCAGGAGCTCATAACGTTCTGCCCCACGTGCACGACGTTCCTGCGCGAGGAGTACGGCCGCAACGCCCGGCACGCGCTGGAGGTCATCGCCGAACGGCTCGCGGACTCGTCGCCCAAGCAGCTGGGCACCAAGGTCACCTACCACGACCCCTGCCACCTGAGCCGGGGCGCCGGCGTTATCGACGCGCCGCGCCAAATAATCGAGGCGCTGGGGCTCGAGCTCGTCGAGATGAAATACAGCAAAACCCAATCGCGTTGCTGCGGCGGCGGCGGCGGGATAATAACTTCCGCGCCGGACCTCTCGGGCAGACTGGCGCAGGCCAGGCTCGAGCAGGCCGCGGCCACGGACGCGGAGGCGCTGGTGACCGTGTGCCCGACGTGCGAGCTTACGCTTCGCCAGGCGGCGCAGACGAACGGCGGCAACGGCCTTAAAGTGGCCAACCTCCTCGACCTGGTATGGAAGGCCATCAAGTAGCGATGAAGGTTTACGACTTAGGGCTGCGGCCCAAGCTCGACGCCATGCTGTGCTTCCACGCGCTGGCCCACCTCGGCCGCGAGGGGCTGACGTTGGTCTCGCCAGCTTCCACCATCGCGTGCGTCGGCTACTTCCAGGACACGCGGGAGGTGATCGACCTCGACTTCTGCCTTAAAAACGGCCTGGAAGTAATGCGGCGGGAAGTGGGAGGCGGCGCCGTCCTCCTCGACTCGGGCCAGGTATTTTACAACCTGATCCTTCGTATGGATAACCCGCTCGTGCCGCCTACCGTCGACGGCGTTTACCGGAAGTTCTCGGAAGCGCCGATCAAAACCTACGGCGACCTCGGCGTGGAGGTGTCGTTCCGGCCTATAAACGACCTCGTGACCCGCGACGGCCGCAAGATCGCCGGCGAGGGGGGGGCCGATATCGGCCGGTGTATGGTATTCGTCGGTTCGATTATCATGGATTTCGACTACGAGCTGATGCCCAATATTTTAAAAGTGCCGGACGAGAAGTTCCGCGACAAGTTCCACAAGTCGCTCTCCGAGAACCTGACGACCCTTCGCCGGGAGACCGGCCGCCTCGTACCGCGCGAGGAAGTGGTGGGCGCGCTCAAGCGCAGGTTCGGGGAAGTCCTCGGGCCGCTTCGGGAGGCGCCGCTGGACGACGAGCTCCGCGCCAAGATGCGCGAGCTAGAGACACGGTTCCGCTCCGACGAGTTCCTGTTCCGGAAAATACGCAAGCCGGTCGCCCGCGAGACGCGCGTGCGCGAGGGGGTGCGCTTCGTAGACGGCATCCACAAGGCGCCGGGCGGCCTTCTGAGCTGTTACGCCGAAGTGGTCGAAGACGTGATCGACGGCGTCTCGATCACGGGAGATTTCACCATGGTCCCCCGCGCGGGCCTCGAGGGATTGGAGGGCGCGATCGTCGGCGCGCCGTACGAGCCCCGACCGGTGAGAGACGCCATCGAGAACTTCTACGGTAAAACGCACGTGGATACACCGGGCGTCGAGGCCGGACACTACCTGGCGGCTTTGGGGTTGGCCGGGTAGACGCGGTTCGGGACGACGCCGCGGCCGAAGACGAAAAGAGAATAAACGAAACGCAGGTCCTTCAAAGTAACGCACGAAACGGAGGAATATATGGCGGCGAAAAATCACGACTGGAAAGCCCCTTGGCTCCAACAGGTGAAGGCCGAACCGGCGAAAGGCGAGGCGGAGCACCCCCTGGTCGACGTCGACGAACCCAACCTCTTCCGCGACCAGTTCCCGTATTCTGAAATTCCCAAGACGATGTTCGACGGGAAGACGGTCCCGCTCGCGCCGGCGGAGGATATCTGGGTCACGGATACGACCTTCCGCGACGGCCAGCAGGCGCGGCCGCCGTACACCGTCGACGACGTCGTGCACGTCTACGACCTGCTCCACAAACTGGGCGGCCCCAAAGGCATCGTGCGCCAGTCCGAGTTCTTCCTGTACAGCGAAAAGGACCGGGAGGCGTTGGAGAAATGCCAGGAACTCGGCTACGAGTACCCGGAGATAACGGGTTGGATCCGCGCCGTGCCGGCGGACTTCGAGTTGGTCAAACAAGTGGGGCTGGAGGAGACCGGCATCCTGACGTCCATTTCCGACTACCACATTTTCATGAAGTTCAAGAAGACGCGGGCGCAAGTACTGGAAGACTTCATGAAGGTAATCAACGCCGCGGCCGAGGCCGGCCTCAAGGCCATCCGGTGCCACTTCGAGGACATGACCCGGGCCGACTTCTGGGGAACGGTGGTCCCGTTCGCGGAACGGCTCATGCGGTTCTCCGAAGAAAGCGGCATGAAGATCAAGATCCGCGTCTGCGACACGATGGGCTACGGCCTACCCTGGGCCGAGGCCGCGCTACCCCGCAGCGTACCGAAGATGGTATACTACTTGCGCACCGAACTCGGGATCCCGCACGATCAGCTCGAGTTCCACGGCCACAACGACTTCCACCTCGTCCTGGCGAACCCGGTGGCCGCGTGGCTCTACGGCTGCGCCGCCGCCAACTGCTCGTTGTTGGGCATCGGCGAGCGGACCGGCAACTCGCCGCTGGAGGCGCTCTGCGTCAAATACGCGAGCCTCAAGGGTCACACCGACGGCATGGACCTAACGGCGATTAAAGAGATCGGCGAATACTTCGAGAAGAGTATGGGTTGGCCCGTGCCGTCCAATTACCCGTTCGTCGGGAGCGAATTCAACGTAACCCGTGCCGGAATCCACGCCGACGGCGTAATCAAGAACGAGGAAATTTACAACATCTTCGACACCGGCGACATCCTGGGACGGCCGCTGGGCATCTCGGTCACGGACAAGTCGGGCGTGGCCGGCATCGCGCTGTGGCTCAACCAGAACCTCGGCCTGGAGGCCGACAAACAAATAGACAAACGTCACCCGGGGATCCAGGGCATCGCAAAATGGGTGGAAGAGCAGTACGCGGCCCGCAGGACGACGGCCATATCGAGCGAAGAGATGCTCGAGCAAGCCAAGCAGCACATGCCCGACCTCTTCGCCTAACGCTACCCGGCTCGGCCGGGTCATAAAAATGCCGACGCCTCATCGGCGGGATCGGGACGCCGAGGACGAGGTCCGCCTATTCGTGTACGGCACGTTGACGGACCAGTTTGTCTATCGGGTGATCACCGGGGACCGTCCGCGCGCCGCGCCCGCGGTGCTCGACGGTTACCGCAAGGTGACCTCGCTCAAATCCTTCCCGTACGTCGTACCCCACGCCGGCTCGAGGGTCGAGGGCGTACTCGTGGCGGGGGTGAGCCCCGAAGTGCTCGCGCAAATCGACCAATACGAGAGCGAGGGAAACCTGTACGTACGCCAAAAGGTTACCGTAAAAACGCCGGACGGCCCGAAGGAGGGGTACGTCTACGCCGCCGGGCCCGAGCTCCTGGCGGCCAAACCTTCCCCGGACGTCGAAGTAACGGACCGCGTCGCCGACTTCCTCAAAGGCCGGATCGAGACGGCCATCGCCGCGGACGTCCCCGCCGAAAGCGGCCTTCGCGAACTCGAGATCCGCGCCCGCGAAGAGCTGCTGGGCGAGGCGGTGGAGGACCTAATCCGCGAACACTTCGACCACCCGGGCCTCCCCGCGTTCGCGGTCAAACATCGGCTCGAGGAATCGGGCCTCCCCTCGCTCAAATGGCTGCGGACCGAACCCGCCGCCGCCGAGCACGCCCCGCAATACGTTCGCCTTATCGTAAAGACGATAATATTCAACCAGCTCGAGGAGAGAATACGCCGCGACTTCCGCGGCGCGGTGCGCGTCGCCGACGCCTATTACGCGCACGCCGTATCGGCGCTGGCCGCGCTGCAGTACGTCGCCGACAACCTCGGCACCGTCGGCGAAATCATGGAATCGCTGGGCGTCGCGGATTACGACCAACAACTGGAGTACATCGACTACGCCGTGGCGGCGATATTCATCGCCGACGAACTCTACGGCCGCGACCGTGCGGAGCCGTACGTCGAAAGGATAAAAGAACGCCGGGCGGCGGGCGGCGCGCCGCTGGGGTATGAGGTCGAATTCAGCCCGCTGGGCGCCGACATAATAGGCGCCGGCCCGGGCGAAGACGCCGATTTCGACGGTTTCTACTACTTCGACGACTTCGACCTCGCCGGCCGCCTGTGGAAGCTCGGCGGCCACGTCGACAACCACCGCGTCGTAACGCCGTACCGCGGCCGGGTGCGCGGCTTCCTGGAGTTCGCGGTAGGCCGCTACAAGATCCTGGGCGACCTGTCGAAACCGGTCACCGCGGACCCGGTAATACTCTCGGACTCGGCCACCGCGGCCGTCACCTTCGCCGAGATAAAACCCCACAGCCTGCACCTCTCGTTACAACTCGAGGAGGGGCGGCCACCCGGCGAGCCGCCGCCGCCCCAACATTTAATCTGCCTTTTGATACTGGGCGGCGACCTGAACCTGGACCCGGACGGCGTCCTGCGCGAAAAACGCCTCCACAACCGCGAAATCTACAACGAGTTCACCGGCCTGGATTTCTCGCGCCACAACGAACACCGCGTACGCCCCGACGACGACCGCCCCGCCAAAGTCGTCGAATTCGAATTCCCCCGGCTGTTCTACGAACACTCGTACGTCGACCTCGTCATGGCGCTCAAGGGCTTCCAGTTCGCCACCAACCCGCCGCCGCTGGACCTGTCGCCCGACTCCCCCCATCTGACTTATAACCGGGAAGTCGAGCGCGAGCTGCTGGCGTGGGCCGAAGCGCCGCACGCCCTCGCGCGGGGCGACATAGAGTACTTCCTGGCCGTGGTCGAAGAGGGCCTGGCGTACGAGACGCGGAACCTCGGCGGCCACCCGCCGGCGTTTTGCCGGGAGTGGGTCGACAGGATCGAACGCAAACTCAAGAGCTACAACGCGTTCATATGGGGGGAGGGCAAGGAATGGCTGATAGACGTATGACGGCCTCGCCGTTGGCTTCGTTCCTCTTCGAGGTCGAGGAGCACGCCGTCAACGAGGTGACGAAGCGCCTTCGGGAGTCGGCGCTGGACCATTATCGCCAGATGGAGACCATAGACCTGCGGCCCCGCGTACAGGCCAATTTCGACGCCTACCGCCAGGCCGTGCTGTCCGGCGACGCGGCGCCCTTCCGCACGTACGTGGCCGACATAGGCCGCAAGCGCCTCCAACAGGGCTACGGCCTGGGCGAATTGCTCCTGGTGTTGGACACGCTCTTCGACGTCATCTGGGAGGCGGCGGGCAAGGCGTGGGAAGGCCGCGGCGCGCAAGCCTTCGGCGACCTCAAAACGCTGGCCGAAGGCATATCGTGGGGCAAAGACCGGCTCGCGACGGTATACGAGGAAGAGGCCCGAAAGGAGCGCTCCGCGTTGTGCAGGTTGAGCGCCGCGTTCGACGAATATTTACGGTTGCGTAGAGCCTCCCAAGACGAGGGAGCGGGAGGTTAAAAAGCGAGGCACGCCGTGAAATGTAAAAACTGCGATTTCGAGCTCGCCCCGGGGTTCCGTTTTTGCCCCCACTGCGGCCTTCCGGTAGACGACTGTTGGGAGAGCCACTTCTTCGCCGCGGTGCTGGCCGATTTCGGCGGCGACCCCGACGGCGCTTTGGAGAAATACCGGCTGGCGTTGGCGTCGGACCCGGGCAACGACTACGTTCTGGTCCACCTCGGCCAAACTCACTACCACCGAGGACAACTCAACGAAGCGGTGGCGGTTCTGGAGGAGGCCGCGAAAACCAATCCCCACTCGGCGCCCGCGCACTACTTCCTGGGGCTCTGTCATTATCGCGCGGCGCGCGTGGACGAAGCTATAGATTGTTTCAAAAAAACGCTGGCGCTCGAGCCCGGCGCCGAACACTCCTATTATTGGCTCGGCCTTATGTACTACCACATCGGGAAGTTGAAAGAAGCGATTAAGGCCTTCGACCAATTATTGGCGCGAAATCCGGACTTCACCATCGCGTACTACCAACGCGGCCTGGCCAACGCGAGGTTGGGGCTTAAGGAAGACTCGGTCGCGGACTTCGAAAAAGTCGTGGAGAAAAATCCCCGCAGCGCCCAAGCGTACGCCCAGCTGGGAGAGGCCTACTTCAGCTTGGGCGATAATTACCGCGCCGCGGAAGCTCTCAAAAAGGCGCTCGAGCTAGACCCGGAAGATAATAAATCGAAGGCGGTTCTCGACCTCCTCTACAGCGGCTGAGCGGCGGCCCGGAAGGCGAAACGCGAATGGCGAAGACGTTAACCGAAAAGATTTTGGGCGCTCACCTGCTCGAGGGCGAGCCGCGCCCGGGCGAACAGGTCGCCATAAAAATAGACCAAACGCTGACGCAGGACGCCACCGGCACGATGGCGTACCTCCAGCTCGAAGCCATGGCCGTACCGGAAGTCAAGACCGAGCTCTCGGTCAGCTACGTCGACCACAACACCCTCCAGATGGGTTTCGAGAACGCGGACGACCACCGCTACCTCCAAAGCATAGCGGAGAAATACGGCTTATACTTCTCGCGCGCGGGCAACGGCATCTGTCACCAGGTCCATCTCGAGCGCTTCGGCGTGCCGGGCAAAACGCTCCTGGGCTCGGACAGCCACACGCCCACCGGCGGCGGCTTCGGCATGATCTCTATCGGCGCCGGCGGCCTCGACGTGGCCGTGGCGATGACCGGCGGACCTTTCTGGCTGACGTACCCCCGCGTGGTGGGAGTAAAATTGACCGGCGAGTTGAACGATTGGGTTGCCGCCAAAGACGTTATATTAACCCTTCTTAAGATGCTGACTACCAAGGGAAACGTCGGCACCGTAATGGAGTACTTCGGCCCGGGCGCCGAGACGCTGTCGGTACCGGAGCGCGCGACCATCACCAACATGGGCGCCGAGCTCGGCGTTACGACGTCCGTCTTCCCCTCCGACCGCGTCGCCAAGGCTTTCCTCGAGGCGCAGGGGCGCGGCGACGTATGGCAGGAGCTGGCCGCGGACGCCGACGCCGAATACGACCGCGTCGTCGAAATCGACCTCTCCGCCGTCGAGCCTATGGTAGCGCAGCCGCACAGCCCCGACAACGTCGTCCCGGTGCGCGAGATCGCGGGTTTGAAGGTGGACCAGGTTTGCATCGGCTCGTGCACCAACTCGTCGTACAAGGACTTGGCGACCGTCGCCGGGATATTGGACGCCAAGGCGATAGCACCCAACGTAAGTTTCGTCGTCGCGCCCGGGTCGAAGCAGGTACTGCGTATGATCGCCGACGACGGCCACCTCGCCAAGCTCGTGGCCGCCGGCGCCCGCGTCGCCGAGGCGGCTTGCGGCTTCTGCATCGGCATGGGCCACGCGCCGGCTTCGGAGGCCGTATCCGTCAGGACCAGCAATCGCAACTTCAAGGGCCGCTCCGGCACAATGTCCGCCCTGGTTTACTTGACCAGCCCGGAGACGGCGGCCGTCGCGGCGTGGAAAGGCGAATTCCTCGACCCCCGCGACGCCGGCATCCCTTATCCCCGCGTAGCGGTCCCTGCGACGTTCACCGTAGACGACGACCTGATCTCCCACGTCCACGACCCCGACGCCGAGATCGTCCGCGGCCCCAACATCGGCGAGCCGCCGACCAACGTCCCGCTTCCCGACGAACTGGAGGCCGAGGTGACGTTAAAGGTGGGCGATAAGATCACGACCGACCATATAATGCCGGCCGGGCCGCGGCTGAAATACCGCTCCAACGTGGAGGCCTACTCTCAATTCGTCTTCGAGGGCGTGGACGCGACCTTCGCCGCGCGGGCGAAGGAAAACGCGGCGCAGGGACTGCATAACGTCGTCGTAGCCGGCGAGAGCTACGGCCAGGGCTCGAGCCGGGAGCACGCCGCGCTGTGCCCGATGTACCTGGGCGTAAAAACGGTCCTGGCGAAATCCTTCGAGCGCATCCACGCCGCGAACCTGGTCAACTTCGGCATCCTGCCGCTAACGTTCCGCGACGCCGGCGACTACGAAAAACTGGAAGCCGGCGACCGGCTCAAGCTGGAAAACCTCCACCAAAAGCTGCGCTCCGAAAAACGGCTCACGGTAAAAAACGAAACGAAAGGTTATTCTCTCGAAGCGGCCCACAACTTGAGCGAGCGGCAAATCGCGATCGTCAAGGCCGGCGGTTTGCTCAACTACCAACGTTCCCAATCGTAGGAGAGGCGATGTTCGAAAAGGTTACGGTTCCCGAAGAAGGCCACAAAATCGAAATCGCGGGCGACGCGCTGCGCGTGCCCGACGACCCCATAATCTCGTTCATCGAGGGCGACGGCATCGGCCCCGACATCTGGGCCGCGACGCGACGCGTCGTGGACGCCGCGGCGGAGAAGAAGTACGGCGGCGCTCGCAGGATCGTATGGATGGAAATATTCGCGGGCGACAAGGCCCAACGCGTCTACGGCGAGGGCGTCGTTATGCCCGACGACACGCTCCGGGCCATACCGGAATTCGTCGTCGCCATCAAAGGGCCGCTGACGACGCCGGTGGGCGGCGGCTATCGCAGCCTCAACGTGACGATGCGCCAAAAGCTCGATCTGTACGCTTGCGTGCGGCCCGTGCGGTGGATACAGGGCGTGCCCAGCCCCGTCAAACACCCCGAGAAACTGAACGTCGTGATATTCCGCGAGAACACTGAGGACGTATACGCCGGCATCGAGTGGCGCGAGGGGACGCCGGAGGTCGCCAAGGTGCTGGCGTTCATGAACGAGGAGATGGGCTGCAACATCAGGCTCGACTCCGGCGTGGGCGTCAAACCCATCAGCATAACAGGAAGCAAGAACATCGCCCGCAAGGCCCTCCGCTACGCCGGCGACCGGAAGCTGCCCAGCGTCACCTTCGTCCACAAGGGCAACATCATGAAGTTCACCGAGGGCGCGTTCAAAGACTGGGGCTACGAGCTCGCCCGCGAAGAGTTCGGCGACGAGACCGTCACCGAGGCCGAGCTGTGGGAGAAATACGACGGGAAAGTCCCCGCGGGTAAGATAGTGGTGAAGGACCGCATCGCCGACTCCATGTTCCAACAGATCTTGCTGCGGCCTGACGAGTACAGCGTCGTGGTTACGCCCAACCTCAACGGCGACTACCTGTCGGACGCCGCCGCGGCCCAGGTGGGCGGCCTGGGGATGGCGCCGGGCGCGAACATGGGCGACTTCGTGGCGCTGTTCGAGGCCACCCACGGCACGGCACCCAAGTACGCCGGCCAGGATAAAGTAAACCCCTCTTCTTTAATCTTATCGGGCGTTATGATGTTGGAGTATCTGGGGTGGCAGGAGGCGGCGGACGCCGTCGTGGCGGCGATGGCCAAGACGATACAAGAGAAAGTAGTTACGTACGACCTCGCCCGCCAGATGGAGGGCGCGCGCAAGGTGAAGACCAGCGAGTACGCGGCGCGCATCGCCGAGAACATAAGTTAGCCGGCCGGGCCCCGCGGGGCCGCGGGCGGGGCCGCGGCTTTTCTATTGCCGGCCGACCGCGGCCTTGTTAAAATTGTGGAGCCGCTATAGGCCCGGGCCGCGCTCCTTTCGCCGAGGTCGGTACGTGGGCGGGCCGGCCGGCGGCGCGGCGTTATCATTCTGATATGCCGCATTCGGGCACCGGACGCGGCCATTCGGCTTGGAGGAAAAATGGCTTTCTACTACCAGATAAGATTGAGCGGCGGCGCGGAGATAGACCTCCACCTGGCGTCCAAGATACTCGCGGAAGCGCTCGCCGTCTACGAAGATAAAAACGTAGTGCAGCACATCACGTACGGCCCCGAAGCTCGCGGCGCCGCGGTGCGGACGGACCTTATCGTCAGCGACCAGGAGATCTACCGGCCGAAGGCGAAAGAGGTGGACCTGCTGGTCGCGCTCACGCAGGAGGCCGTCGACCGCTATGCCGGCGACCTAAATAAGCAGGGGTATCTGGTGGTGGACCACGACGCCGTGCGGCGCCCGCCCGAAGGGTCGTTCCGCGTCTACCGGCTGCCCTTCGTCGAGGGCGCCCGGGAACTCGGCGACCCCCGGCTGGCGAGCATCATCGTGCTGGGCGCGGTCGCGGCGCTGTCGCCCGCCCATAACCGGCGGGCGGTGGAGGACGCGCTGCTGGCCCGGGTCCCGCCGGGGACGGAGGACCCCCACCGCGCGGCGTTCGATTTCGGCTTCAAGAAGATGAAAGAGCTGCTCTGATTATGCCCCGTCGCTTCGATAGATTGTGCGAACTGGCCGACGAGTTCAGCAACTACACGGCGAAGTACCTGCAGCAGATAGGCGCCGTACTCGCCGAGTTCACCACCAGCCTCGAGCAGGCCGGCCTGCGCGACGAGGTTCACCTGTGGCAGCCGGCCTGGGACCTCGAGCGCGAGATGGACATCGTATCCCACGTCGCCCCCGAGGGACAGGAGCGCATCCGCTACCTCGGATGCTACTACGGCCTCCAGTATCTGCGCATGAACATCCAGGCCGTCGAGGCGCTGCGGGCCGACGTCGTCCCGGGCGCGAGCCGCGAAGAGGTCTATCGCGAATTCCTGACGAATATCGGCACCAGCTACTCGCAGCTGGTCGTCACGTTCATGCGGAAGGTGCTGGACATCCTGGTCGGCGCCGAGGAGCTGCCGCCGTTCGTGATCTGCGGCGTGGGCACCCTCACCGACCAGGACGACGTCGACATCGCCGTCGTCGTGGAGGGCGACGAAAACCTGGACGCCCTCAACCGGGTTCTGGGTCGCCTCAGCTCCGTTATGCTGCGGTACGCCACGCGGTTCCATTTCTACCTCTCGGAGAACGTCTCGCCGGAGAGCTTCGCCACGTCGCTTTCTGAGTACCGCGAGTTCGCGGAGACCCGCCCGGGAGATTACATCGTCATCTCGGAGCTATTGAACGCCGAGCCGCTCTACGGCGACCGCGCCCTCTTCGACCGGCTGCGGGAAGAGATAACCGAACGTTATTACGCCGACAGCGGCGCCGACATGATCTACCACGAGGGCTTCGTGCGCGGCGCCCTGGGCGACGCCGTGTCGCTCGTCCACCGCGATTACGAGGACGACCGCATCTCCCCCAAGGAGGACGCGCTGCGCGTTATAAAGAGCCTGGTCCACATCAAGCGTACCGTCCACGGCCTCCGCGAGCCCAACGTCTGGCACAACCTGAAGCGCCTCTCCGACATCGAACCCTGGAACGCCGAAAAGAACGACGTTCTCGAGAACGGCCTCGTCTTCTTCGAGGTGCTCCGCTACCTCTACCAACTGCTCGTCGTCCAGGACGAGGTTATCATACTCGACACGCCGGTTATGACCCAGAACCTGGCGCGGGTGGCCGCCGCCATGGGGTACCGCCAGCGCGGCGCGGTGGGCCCGGAAGAGACGTTGCTGGTCCACTACTACGACTCGGTGGATAAAATACGCGCCGTGGCCGAAGTTTTGGCCCAAGAGGTCGAAGAGAACTTGCGAAGCTCCTCCGTCTTCTTGGAACTGGCGTCTGCTACGCCGAGGTCGCCGGGGGAGCTTTTGAATAGTACGTTGAAATTAATACGGTTCCTGGCAAAAACCGCCTTCTGGGACGACGTCTTCGAGCTGCTGATGGCCTCCGACAAAAAACTCCTCCGCGCGCTGGTCGCCGACTTCAACGCCCTCCCCCCAAAGAAGCGCGAACGGCGCGTCAACGAGCTAGTGGGCCTCGTCAAGCGCAACTCCGAACTCTTCATGAAGCTGCTGGTCTTGCTGGGCGAAAACCGCGACGAGGTGGACTCGGGCGAGCTCTTCGGCGCCATGGGCGCGGCCTTCCTGCGCGAGTTCGAGACCTTCTACAACCCGGCCCGCGAAGCGGCCCATCTCTTCGCTACGCAACCGGCCTTGCTCAATCGCTACCTCGCCGAGATCGACTACGACACCGCCCACCGCTTTATGGAGCTCGTATCGCGCGAGGTGAGAATCCCGTCGCTCAAGCCGGCCGCGGCGTCGCTGCGCGGCCTGTGCCGGTTGAGGTATTACGGCTCGGCGTACCTGCGCCGTTACCTGCAGGTCGTCCTTAAGGAGTACCCGGACTGCCTGTACTTGCTAGACGACATGGACGCGTTGGCCGAGAAGTCGCAGGGGATACTGGCCGAGGCCGCTATCGTCCCGACGCCCGCGGCGAAGAAGGAACTGCTGGGGGATTATTACGACCTCGAGCTGCTGCGGATCGGATTGATGACCCTGAACGGCGCCACCATCGAAGAGACCAACGCCCAGTACACGGAGTTTTCGGACGACTACCTGAACTACCTCTTCGACGCTTGCCGCGAGGAGCTGGCCGAAGAATACGGCCGTTGGGTCACCTCTTTCGACCTGATGGCGATCTACGCCGCCGGCGGCCACGCCCGCGAGTGGGCCTTCAACGACGACTACGACCTCATCGTGCTGATAGACACCGAAGACGAAAAGCTCCAGGAGTTGGGCGGCGCCGTGATCTCGGCCATGAACGCCGAAATTTGCAAACGCGGCATGATGCCCCACTACCGCTTCCTCGAGCACTTCGGCAGTTACGTTATACCGGTGAGCCAGCTAGAGGCGTTCTTCCGCCGCGAGAATCAGACCGACTTCATCGAGAAATCGCAGCTCCTCGAGTCGCGGCTCGTCGTCGGCACCTCCACCTTCGACGAAGACACCCACGAACGCATTATCAAACCGTTCGTCTTCGCCTGCGCCGACGACTACGTCGCCGACATGAAGAGCGAGATGGCGTCGCGGCAGAAGGCGGTGGGCGACGTCTTCCTCCCCAACAACGTCAAGGAGTGCGTCGGCGGCCTGCGCGACATCGTTATGGCCATCCTGATCTGCAAAGCGCGCTTCGGCATCCGCGACCCCATCACCTCCCACATCCTGGACGCCATCGGAAGGGTTTACCCCCAGGCCGGCCTGGAGCTCAGGTCCCTTTACAACTCGATGTGCTTTCTCAAAAACCTGCGCGACGTCTACCGCCTCACCGTGTGTCTGGACGACAACCTCGACTTCGAGCACGCCGACGTGGTGGGCGAGATCCTGGGCTTCGAGGGGGAAGCGCCGGGCGAGAGGGGCCGACAAGTCAAGGACGCGTTCGAACGCACGACGGCCAAGGTGGCGGGCGAAATCGCGTCGGTGCTCGCGAAAGTCACTTAATACCCGGGGGCGCCCCAAACGAAAAGCCGCCTCCCAGGGCGGCCTCTTTATTGGTCGGTTTTCGGCTACACCGCGGCGGCGGCGTACTTCTCCAGCGCCGGCGCCTTGACTTTGTGCCGGTGGAGGCCCACTTCCTCCAGCGTTAAACCCTGCGCCAGACCCAATAACTGGAAGTAGTAAACCGCGGGCGTCTTGAGGCTCTCGTCGTCGTGCTGCCGCGCGAGGCGGAGCTGGCCCAGGTCGAACTCGGTGAAGCACGACGGGCACACGACGCCCAAAACGTCCGCCTCCGCCGCGGCCACCGACTTCAGCAGCTCGTACATCATCTCCGACGGCGCCTCCTCGTGCTTGCAGGCCTTGCCGCAGCACAGGATCCATTCGTCGTGGCGGACGGGCGTAGCGCCTAGGGCCGCGACCAGGTCGTCCAATATATGGGGGTCGTCGGGGTCGTCGACCTTCATAATGTGCGACGGCTTTAGGAGGTGGCAGCCGTAGTGGATGGCCACCCGCAAATCCTCCAGCGGCCGCACCACCGACGCCGCCACCGCTTCGACGCCCACCTCGTCGCGGATGACCGTCGCGACGTGCCGCACCGTCGACGTCCCCCGGTACTCCTTGCCCACGCGCGCCAGCCGCTGGTTGACCTCTTCCTTCAAGTTCTTGTTGGCGTTGAGTTGCTGGTACGTCTCCGACAGCGTCGCGGTGCAGCCCGAGCAGATGGTGAATAGGTTGAGGCCCGCCTCCTCCGCGACGGCCAGGTTGCGCGCCGCGACCGTGAGCCACGCCAGCTTGTCGTACGATTTGAAATAGATCGGGTCCGGGCAGCAGGTGAAGCCGGGGAGGTCGACGATCTCGACGCCGAGCTTGGGCAGCGTCTTGCGGATCGCGGCCTCCATCTGCGGGTACCGCACCGGTATCAGACACCCGGGGAAGAAGGCGAATTTTTTAGGTTCGGCGTCCGTCATGAGTCTCGCCCGACCGCGTTACTCCAATATCTTCTTCAGCTCGTCGGTGTCGACGGCCTCGAGCGGCGGCAGCCCCAACTCCTCGCGGAGCTTCTTGGTCATCGCCGTCACCGGCGCGGTCCGGCCGGTCTCCAGAACCATTTCGACCAGGTCGCCCACTTGCGCCTTCTCCGGGTAGATGCCGCGCCGCGCCATGAGGTTCTTGATGGCGATGATTATCTCCACCGGCTTGACGTTCTGCGGACAGCGCTCGTAGCAATTGTAGCAGTTGGTGCAGTACCACACCGGCGAGGCCGGCCCCACCAGCTCCTCGGCGAAGCCGTAGAGGACCTTGAGCATTATCTCCCGCGGGTTAAATTCCGGTACGTACCGCGTGCTGGGGCAGTCGCCGACGCAGGCGCCGCACTGGTAGCAATAATTGACCAGCGCGCCGTCGACGATTTTCTCGAGCCGCTTCTTGAACTCGAAGTCGAGCGTTACCGTCGGGCCGCGGCCTTTTTTCTCGTTATTTTTTTTCGGCGACATCGGCCTTCTTCGGCTTCTCGGGGCGGACGCTATTGGAGTGGCACTTGGGGCACGCCCGTTCGATGTCGTCGTCGGGCGCGTACTTCTCGACGTACTCGTGGCCGCATTTAAGACACTTGAACTTCGTCTCTTGACTCATCCGCTTCCGCTTTCTTCTTGCGCTTGGCCTCGCGCGCGAGCTTCTTCTCCCACTCCTCGGCCAGGACCTTTTTGGTATGCTCGACTTCTTCGGCCGTGACCTGCTGGCGCATCTCCTCCAGGCCGCGCATGACGCGGGCGAACTTCTGGCCCTCGGCGGCGCTTATCCATTCCAGCTGCAGCCGTTCCGGACGGATGCCCAGCTTCTCCAGCTTGTCCCACAGCCGGTAGACGCGCTTGACGGTCTGGCGGTTGGCGTCGATGTAGTGGCAGTCGGCGAAGTGGCAGCCGGAGACCAGCACGACGGGCGCGCCCTTCACGAACGCGTAGAGGACGAAGTCCTCCGTAACGCGGGCGGAGCACATCGTCCGGACCAGGCGCGGCGAGGCCGGGTACTGGATGCGCGAGATGCCGGCGTTGTCGGCGCCGGCGTACGAGCACCAGTTGCAGGCGAAGGTGAACACTTTGTCGGCCGCGTCTTCGTCGAGCAGCGCGTCTATCTGGGCGTAGTACTGGTCGTCGGTGAAGTGGCCCATCGTCACCGCGCCCTGGTTGCACGTCGCGCCGCAGTTGCCGCACCCCATACACATCGCCGAGACCACCCAGGCGGTCTTTTTCTCCTTGTCCACTTCAACGGCGTTGAAGGGGCACACCTTGGCGCACAGGCCGCAGCCGGTGCAGAGGGCCGGGTCGATGGCGGCGGTAATGGCCTCCACCGTTACGTGGCCGGCGTTGAGAATGGTCATGGCGCGGGCCGCAGCGGCGGAAGCTTGCGTCACCGAGTCCTTGACGTCCTTGGGCGATTCCGAGCAGCCGCAGATGTAAACGCCGCGCGTCGGCGTATCCACCGGCTTGAGCTTGGGGTGGGCCTCCATGTAGAAGCCGTCGCCGGTGGTGGACAGCGAGAGGAGCTTCTTTACAAGGGCGCTGTCCCGCCGCGGGATGACGCCCACCGAGAGGACGACAGCGTCGAACTCGTACTCCCGCACCTCGCCGGTGAGCGTGTTCTCGGCGGTGAGGAAGAGGTTCTTGGTCTCCGGGTCCTGGCGGATTTCGCCCGGCAGGCCGCGGATGTACTTTACGCCCTCCTCCCGCGAACGCATGTAGAGGTCCTCGAAACCTTTGCCGAAGGCGCGGATGTCCACGTAGAAAACAGTACACTCGCAATCGGGGTAGTGGTCGCGCAGCAGCAGCGTATCCTTGACGGTGTTCATGCAGCATATGTTGGAGCAGTAGCGGTTACCCTTGTCGCCGGCGTTGTTGCGCGAGCCCACGCACTGTATGAACGCGATGCGCTGGGGCACGTCGCGGTCCGAGGGGCGGACGAAGTGGCCCTCCGTCGCGCCGCCGGCGCAGATCAACCGCTCGAATTCCATAGACGTGATGACGTTGTCGTAGCGCGTGTAGCAGTACTCGTCCAACTCGGTGGGGTCGTAGACGTCCATGCCGGTGGCGACGACGACCACGCCCACCTCCAGCTCGAAGATCTCGTCCTTCATGTCGTAGTCGATGCAGACCTTCTCGCAAGCCTCCTCGCACTTGCCGCAGGCGATGGGGTTGGTTCCCAAACAGGCTTCCATGTCGATTATGTACGACGCGGGTACCGCCTGCGGGAACGGCAGGTAAACCGCCTTGCGCGACGACAGGCCCATCTGGAACTCGTCCGGGACGACGACCGGGCAAACCTCGGCACACTCGGCGCAGGAGTTGCAATCCTCCTCGCGGACGTAGCGCGCCTTCTTGCGCACCTTGACCTTGAAGTTGCCGACGTACCCGTCGACCTCTTCGACCTCGCTGTAAGCCATCAACTCGATCCTGGGATGCCTACCGACATCCATCATCTTGGGACCGAGTATTCATATCGAGCAGTCCATCGTGGGGTACGTCTTGTCGAGCGCGGCCATGATGCCGCCGATGGACGGCTCCTTCTCTACCAGGTAGACCTGGTACCCGGCTTCCGCCAGGTCGAGCGAGGTCTGGATGCCGGCGACGCCGCCGCCCACGACGAGCGCGGCCTGCGTAACCGGGACGCGCGTCTCCTCGCGCGCTTGCAACTGCGCCGCCCGCGCCACCGCGCTCTTGACCAGGTCCTTGGCCTTAGCCGTCGCGCCCTCTTTGTCGTTCCCGTGCACCCAGGAGCAGTGCTCGCGCAGGTTGGCCATCTCCATCAGGTACGGGTTCAGGCCCTCGCCCGCGACGCAGGCGCGGAAGGTCGGCTCGTGCATGAGCGGCGTGCAGGAGGCCACGACGACGCGGTTCAGGTCGTACTCGCGGATCGCCTTTTTGATTTCGTTCTGGCCCGGGTCGGCGCAGGTGTAGCGGTTGCGGACGACGGCGACGACGTTCGGCAACGTCTCCGCGTACTCGGTTACCGCCGCGGTATCGACGGTGCCGGCGATGTTCGAGCCGCAGTCGCACACGAAGACGCCGATGCGGAGTTCTTCGCCCGTCGCGACCGCCGCTTTTTCCTCATTGGACATTATCTTCACCCCCTTCGGCAGGGGTTGGGGTTATTCCTCGGTTTCTTTGCCTTTGGGTTTCGCTTTTTTATTTTCCAAACGCGACGCCACCGTCGAGGCGAGGTCGCGTATCTCCATCTTTATCTCGTCGCCCAGGTTGGGGTCCTTCATGGCGCAGCGGAAGTGGATTTCGCACTTGGGGCAGGCCGTGACGAGCGTCGTCGCGCCCGTGGCGCGGGCCTCGCGCAACCGCTCGAGCTGGACCTCCTTGGAGAAGCGGTCGCAGTTGAGCCAGCCGTTGCCGGCGCAACATACCGCGCCCTTCCCCGAACGCGGCATCTCCGCCAGCTCGACGCCGGCGGCGGTCAGAACTTCCCGCGGCGGCTCGACGACGCCGGCGAAACGCGCCAGCCGGCACGGGTCCTGGAACGTGACCTTCTCCCCCTCGTCGTCGACGAAATTTAACTCCCCGGCGCGCTCCGCCAGGAACTCGCTCAGGTGTTTGACCTCAAACGGCAGCGCCCCCACGACGTCCGCGTAATCGGCCTTGAACGTATAGTAGCACTCCGGGCAATTGAAGACTACGGTCTTAACCCCTTTGGCCCGCAGGAGCTCGACGTTGCGGCGGGCGAGAATCTCGAAGTGCTCGACGTCGCCGCCCCACAGAAGGTCGTGGCCGCAGCACCGCTCGTCCGGCAGGACTACCGGCGCTATGCCGAGCGCGTTGATGACCTTGACCGCGCCCTTGACGCCGGCGAGGGTATCCACCTCGAGCTCGGTGAAGAAGGCGTCGAAGTACGGCGCGCACCCCACGAAGAACGCCACGTCACCCTCGTCGGCCGTCTTGAGGTCGTCCGTGACCCAGGCCAGGCGGTCCTGATTCAACTCCGCCGCGGTCATAAGCTTCATCAGCGACTGCATCGCGCCGCCGTGGCTGCAGTTGCCGGCGAACTCGGCGCCGTACGTCGCCCGCCGCAGCTCGCGGATGAGGTCGACAAAGCGGACGCCGGAGGGGCAACGCGCGTCGCACGCCATACACGTCAGGCATATCGAGAGTTCCTGAGACGTCGGCAGCCGCCCTCCGGCCAGCGCCTGGCTGATGAGCCGCCGGGGCGAGTACGAGCGGTTGTAGCGCGCGACGACGCACGTCGACGTGCACTTGCCGCACTCCAGGCACAGGAAGGCGTTGGCATCCTTCAACGCGCGCTCGTCAACGGTAGCGGTCTTATCCATAACGCTCTATATTATTTGGCCAAGGCCGCGGCGTCGGCGAACGCCTCGGCCTCGCGCGGCAGCTCGCGTCCCGGCGGCGCCAACGTCGACGGCCCCAGCGCCCGGACCTGCTCCACGAATTCGTCGATGACGCGGCCGAATTTGACGCCCTCCGCGGCGCTGATCCACTCCAGCCGTATGCGCCCCTCCTCCAAGCCCAGTATTTTGAGGAGAGCCTTCGTCTTCTCAAACTGCTCTACGGCGCGCTCGTTGCCGAAGATGTAGTGGCAGTCGCCGAAGTGGCACCCCGAAACCAGTACGCCGTCGGCGCCGAGCTCGAACGCCCGCAACACGAACGCCGGATGCACCCGCCCCGAACACATCACCCGGATTATCCTGAAATGGGGCGAATACTGTATGCGCGAGATGCCGGCGGTATCGGCGCCGGCGTACGAGCACCAGTTGCAGGCGAAGACGACGATGCGCGGCGTGAAGTCTTCGCGGACCTTGGGTTCGGTTTTACGGGGTTTGCGGGGAGCGGCGGTTTTCTTGGCTTTAACCTTGGCCTTCGCCCCGCCGGCCGACGACTTCCCGGCAGGCCGCTTCGTCGCGCCCTTCGCCGCGGCGCGCGGCTTCTCGGGCGACGCCTTGGCCTTGGCCTTACTCTTCTCTTCGGTCGCAGCCGTTTTACCCTTGGCCGGCGTCATCTACCCTTTTCCCCTTGCAGGGCGGTCTCGAGCATGGTGTGGATCTGCAGGTCGGTGAAGTGGCGGGCCATTACGGCGCCGGTGGGGCACCACACGGCGCACGTCCCGCACCCCTTGCACAACGCCTCGTTGATGCGCGCGACGTAAACCCCGGACTCGAGCTGGACGAGCTCGGGCGCGTTGAACTCGCAGATTTCGGCGCACTGGCCGCAGCCGCGGCAGAGGTCCTCGTTGACCTCGGCTATGGTGGGCTCGAGCTTCACGCTGTCCCGCGCCAGCAGCCGGGCGACTTTGGCCGCGGCGGCCGACGCCTGCGACAGCGAGTCCGCTATGTCCTTGGGCGCCTGGAGGCAGCCGACGATGAAGACGCCGTCGGTCGTCGTCTCCACCGGGCCGAGCTCGGGGTGGCGCTCCATGAGGAACTTGTCGTCGCCGCGCGGTATTTTGAATATGGATTGCAGGATGGTCGTGTCCGGCTCGCGCGGGACCATGCCGGTGGAGAGGACGACGAGGTCCGCCGGCGCGCGCACTCGCGCTCTGAGCAGGACGTCGTAGGCCTCCACCGCCTCCGCCGCCTTGGCCCCCACGACTTCCGGCCGCTCTTCCTCGGCGACCTTTACGAAGAGGACGCCTTTGCCGCGCGCGTTGCGGTACATCTCCTCGGCGCCGTCGCTCACGGTCCGGATGTCTTTGTAGAAGACCGTCACGTTGGCGCCGTATTCGCGCAGCGCCAGCGCCTGCTTTATCGCCGACGGGCAGCAGTAGCGCGAGCAGCCGGGGTTGCCGTCCTCGCACCGCGAGCCGACGCATTGGATGAAAGCGACGTTCTCGGGCTGTTTGCCGTCGACGACGGCGCGGCCGTCGTGGGCGGCGAAGTTCTGCTCCAGCTCAAGAATCGTAATTACGTTGGGGTATTCGCCGTAACCGTATTCGCCCTTGGGTTCGTATAAGTCGGCGCCGGTGGCGAGGACGATGGCGCCGGCGCGGACCTTCTTGGTAGCACCCTTCTTCTTGCCGGAGGCGTCGGCGAGCTCGACGTCGAAGTTGCCGACGAAGCCGTCGACCCGCGCCACCTCGGTATTGAGCATCACCTCGACGCCGGCCTCCTCCAGCTGAACTATCTTCTCGTCGATGAGCTTCTCGGCGTCGCGGCCGGAGGGGTAGAGCTTGGTCAACGACGGCTTGTTCAAGCGGCCGCCCAACTTATCCGTCTTCTCCACCAATATGGTCTTGAAATGCTGTCGCGCTATCTCGAGCGCGGCCTGCAGGCCGGCGATGCCGCCGCCCACCACCAGCGCCGCCCGTTCCATCGGAACGTCGATCATATGCAGCGGCTCGAGCCGACGGGCGCGCGCCACCGCCATGGATATCTGGTCGCGGGCGCGCGCCAACGCGGCCTGGGGCGCGCCGACGTGCACCCACGAACACTGGTCGCGGATGTTCACCATTTCGAAAAGGTAGGCGTTGAGGCCCACCGCCTCGCAGGCTTTGCGGAAAACCGGCTCGTGGGTCCGCGGCGTACACGCGGCGACGACCAGGCGGTTGAGTTTGTGCTCGGCGATGGCGTTCTGTACGGCGCGTTGGCTGGTATCGGAACAGGCGAACAACTCGTCCGAGGCGTAGACGACGCCGTCGAGGGCGCGGGCGTGCTCGACCAGGTTGCCTATGTCCAACAGGCCCGCGATGTTCGCGCCGCAGTGGCAGACGAAGACGCCCACCCGCGGCTCGCCCGAGGTATCGACGGCCTCGACCTCGAGCGCCTCGTCCGGAACGCGGCACGCCGCGACGTGCTTGGCCGCGAGCGCCGCCGCCCCCGAGGCCTGGGCGACGCAATCCGGGATGACCTGGGGCCCGCCCGCCGAACCGCAGAGGTATACGCCGTCGCGCGTGGTCTCGAGGTAGAAGGAATCCGGGTCCCGCTTGCGGAAGAAGCCGTAGCGGTCGAGCTCGACGCCGAGGGCTTCGGCCAGGTCGCGCGCCGTCTCGTTGGGGCGCGCCGCCACCGAGAGCACGACCAAGTCCGCCTCCAGCTTCACCTGTTCGCCGGCAAGCGTGTCCTCGGCGTAGACGATAAGGTCGCCGTCGTCGTCGCCCACGATCTTAGCCGGCCGGCCCCGCACGTAATGAATCTCGTCCACCTCGCGGGAGCGCCCCACGAACTGGTCGAACCCTTTGCCGAACGCCCGGAGGTCGGTGTAGAGGATGGTCATGGAGGTGACGTCGGGGTCGTGGATCTTCGCCAGCATAGCGTCCTTGACGGCGTTCATGCAGCAGAAGCGGGAGCAGAAGTGCTGCCCCCCCTCGCCGCGCGCGCCCACGCACTGCACGAAGACGATGCGCTTGGGCGGCTTGCGGTCGGTGGGCCGGACGACGCGGCCCTGCGTGGGGCCGGAGGCGCTGAGCATCCGCTCGAACTCGAGCGAGGTCATCACGTTCTCGTAGACGCCGTACCCGTAATTCCGCATTACGCGCGGGTCGAACTCGTCGAAGCCGGTGGCGACGATGACCGCGCCCACGTTCACGTCGACGTTGCGGACGCGCTGGTCGAAGTCTATGGCGTCGCGGGGGCAGGCGTCGGCGCAGTTGCTGCACGCCAGGAACGCCTCCTCGTTAAGGCAGACGTCGCGGTCGATCATATAGACGGGCGGGACCGCCTGGGGGAACGGCCGGAATACGGCCTTGCGGGCGCCGAGGCCGTGTTCGTAGACGTTGGGCGCGACTATGGGGCACACCGCCTCGCAATCGCCGCACCCCACGCACTCATCCTCGTCCACGTACCGGGGGTAGCGCCGCACCGTCGCGACGAAGTCCCCCGGCTCGCCCCGCAGGCCCACCAATTCCGAAAGCGTTAGCAGCTCGACGTTAGGATGCCTACCGACATCCATCATTTTAGGGCCGAGAATTCATATCGAGCAGTCCATCGTGGGGAAGGTCTTGTCTAGCTGGCTCATCCGGCCGCCGATGCTGGCGCCGCGTTCCACCAGGTAGACCTTCACGCGCGCATCCGCCAGATCCAGTGCCGCCTGGATACCGGCGATGCCGCCGCCCAACACGAGGACGCCCTTGGCCTTACTCGGCTCCGCTTCGAGCGCGGGCTCCGGCTTGGGTCCGTTTTCCTTTTCCTTATTCGAAGGCATCGTAACCGAGGTCAAAAGCTTTTAAATTGAGGTCGATCGTCCCCTTCGGCACCGAGGTCTTTATGGCCTCCACCATCGCCTCTTTGGGGACGGCTTGCGTTACCGCCGTAAAGAAGCCCAACATCACGATGTTCGTTACTATCTTGCGGCCGAGGTCGGTTTCGGCCATCCGCTGGGCTTTTATGGGATAAACCTTTATACCCTTTTTAACCTCGCCCGGGTTGACCATGTCCTCGTCGTATATCAGGACGCCGTCGGCCTTCAGCTCGCCGACGAACTTGGAAAAGCCCTCCTGCGACATCGCGACCAGCACGTCCGATTTCCGGATATAGGGATACAGGATCTCTTTGTCGTCGACCAGGATCTGCGTCGAGCAGGCCGAGCCGCGCGCCTCCGGGCCGTAGGCCTGGGACATGGTGGCGTTTTTGTTGTCGTAAATGGAGGCGGCCTTTCCGACGATAACGCCGGAAAGTATCACGCCCTGGCCGCCGAAACCGGTAATCCGTATCTCGCGCCTCATCGCTCGCCCGCTCCCTGGAGGACCTTACCGCGGTAGTACTTATCGCCCAATACTTCGCCGAGGTGTTGGTCCTGGTACTCCAACCACGTGGGCCGGTCGCGATCTACGAATTTGCCGCAAATTATCGGCCCGCCGAAGACGATGTCGGTATCGGCCGGCTCCGCGCCGTGCTCGATGACCGTATTGTCGTGGTAGTACTTCATTATGTCGAGGCCGGTGCCGAGGCGGTTCTTGCGCGCGTACAGCGTCGAACACGGCGTTATGACCTCGACGAAACAGAAACCCGGCTTGACCAGTATCTCCGCGAAGGCCTTGGTCAAACGCCGGACGTGCAGCGCCGTCCACCGGGCGACGTAGTTGGCGCCGCAGGCCGCGGCGAGGTGGCAGAGGTTGAACGGCGGCTCGGCGTTGCCGTAGGGCGTGGTGGACGTCACCGCGGTGAGGGGCGTGGTGGGCGCCGCCTGGCCGCCGGTCATGCCGTAGATGAAGTTGTTGACGCAGATGACCTTGAGGTCCATGTTGCGGCGCGCGGCGTGGATGAAGTGGTTGCCGCCGATGGCGGAGAGGTCGCCGTCGCCCGAGAAGACGATGACGGTCAGCTCCGAGTTGGCGAGCTTCAGGCCGGTGGCGAACGGAATAGGCCGGCCGTGGGTGGTGTGGAAGCTGTCGAGGCGAACGTACCCCGCGACGCGGCCGGTGCAGCCGATGCCGGAGACGATGGACACCTTGTCGAGGTCCGTTTCCAACTTCTCGAACGCCGCGACCAGCGCCTTCACGGCCGTCCCGATGCCGCAGGTGCTGCACCAGATATGCGGCATGCGGTCCATCCGCAAGAACGGCGCGATGGGGTGTTCTTCCGAGCTTACGGCGGCTATGACCGCTTCCGGTACTCCTTTCGGGCTCATTTTACCTTGGCCCCCTTTTCGATTACCTTGAAAATATCCTCCGGGTCGTGGACGCCGCCGCCGGCGTGAGGAGACAGGAGCGTCTCGCACCGCCCCGCGGCGCAGCGTTGGACTTCGTAATAAATCTGACCCAGGTTTATTTCGACGACCACGTACGACTTTATCTTCTTGGCAAGCTCCGCTACGCGCTTCTCGGGAAAAGGCCATATGGCGCGCAACCTCAAAAAGCCCACCTTTATCCCCTTCTCCCGGGCGAGGTCTATGGCCATCCGCGAGACGCGGGCGCTGATGCCGTACGAGACCACCACCACGTCCGCGTCGTCGGTATTCTCCTCGTCGAACTCGATGATGTCGTCGGCGTTCTGGCGAATCTTCGCCACCAGCCGCGGCACGAGCCACTCCTGGCACCGCACGCTCATCTCGGGGTAGCCGCGCTCGTCGTGGGTCAGGCCCGTTACGTGGAAGCGGTACCCCATGCCGGCTATCGCCATATCCGGGACCAGGTCGTCGCCGTAGGCGAAAGGCAGGTACTCGTCCTTGGCGGCGTCCGTCAGACGGCGGGGCTCGATCTCGATGGTATCCGCGGGCGGTATGACCACTTTCTCCACCATATGCCCCACGCACTCGTCGAGGAGCACTATTACCGGCGTCCGATACCTTTCCGCCATGTTGAACGCCTTAATGGTGAAGTCGAACGCCTCCTGCGGCGACTGCGGCGAGTACGCGATTATCTCGTAGTCGCCGTGCGAGCCCCAGCGCGCCTGCATCACGTCGGCCTGACCCACCATCGTCGGCAAGCCGGTGGACGGGCCGCCGCGCTGGACGTTGGCCACGACGCACGGCGTCTCGAGCATGATGGCGAGGCCGATGTTCTCCATCATCAGGCTGATGCCCGGGCCGGAGGTGACCGTCATGGTCCGCGCCCCTCCCCACGCCGCGCCGATGATGGCGGTTATGGACGCTATCTCGTCCTCCATCTGAATGAAAATCCCGCCGACTTCGGGAAAACGTTCACTAATAAGCTCGGCGCACTCCGTGGAAGGCGTGATGGGATAGCCGGCGAAGAAACGACATCCCGCCGCTATGGCCCCCTCCGCGGTGGCGCGGTCGCCGTCGAGGTACAAAGTGCCGGTCCTAACGCCGATGGGGTCCGCTTTCACGACGTTTTCCCTCCTTCCACCGGTACCGGCTCTTCCTCAACCGTTAAACAATATATGGCGAACTCCGGGCAGATCATCTCGCACAGGTCACAGTTCACGCAATTTTCGGGTCTAACGGCCTTCGGCGGGTGGTACCCTTTAGAGTTGAACTCGTCGCTCATCTCCAGGACGTCCCGCGGGCAATACTCCACGCAGAACTCGCATCCCTTACACCGCTCCACGATTATGTGCAGCTCGCCGCGCGGGATTTTCATCTTGTCGGCGTCGAGCGGCGTCCGCCAGAACCTCATAACAACCACTCCTCAAAATACGGGTGGACCGACGCTGACGGCCTCCCGCGCAGAAATAAAAAGCCGCTCCCCGGCGGCTGAACCGAATCTGCGATAGACCTCGGCCGCCGGGAAGTACTTTCGGCGTAGCTGGTTTCGTAATTGCAGGTTAAACAAAGACCGGGCCGTCCGGAGATAGGGGGAGAGGAAAATCGACCGTGTTCGGCAAGAAGTAAATAACCCCCTCCAGACACCCCTTTTACGTATATTATATAACGAAATCTTTCACAATTCAAGTTTTTTCTATATCGGCCGAGTTTATACGACACTATTTCGGCCGAAACTCCCAAAATAAAAAACCCGGGACCCAAAGGTAAATGGAGGTCCCGGCGTCTCTCGGCCTGACCGGCGCCGCCTTAAATTAAAGAGGGGGCCGCTCCGGAGGCCAAACGCTCGCATCCGGCCCGCTTATTTATAAATAGCCTTAATCTTACCGAGGGACGAAGGGCTAACCGATACTGGTTCGTCGTCGAAGTATTGTATCCTGTCGTTCCAGGTATCGGCGACGTACACGCGTCTGTCCGCGTTCACGTCTATTCCACAAGGCTTATCGAATTCGCCGTCGCCGGTTCCGTACGAGCCCCACTTGCCCAGGAAGCTCCCGGTAGAAGTAAAATATTGTACCCGATGGTTCAGAAAATCGGCGACGAAGACGCGGCCGCGATAATCCACGGCGACGCTGCGCGGGCAATAAAACTGGCCGTCGCCGCCGCCCTGAGAGCCCCACTTGCCGAGGTAACTACCCGTAGGCGTAAAATACTGGATCCGGTGGTTGGAATAATCCGTTACGTAAACGCGGCGGTCTGGGCCGGCGGCGACGTCGGTAGGAAACAACAACTGGCCGTTGCCGCTCCCGTTCGTACCCCACTGACCTACGTAATCGCCGGTCGGCGTGAAATACTGTATCCGGTGGTTGTTCGAGTCGGCAACGTATACGTAATTAAAAGCCACCTCGACGCCCTCGGTGTGGTCGAACTCGCCGTTGCCGGTACCGCTCGAGCCCCAACCCCCTTTATACCTACCGATAGGGGTAAAGTACGCGACGCGGTCGCCGACCGATTCCGTCGTATAGACGGCCCCGCGGCAGTAGCTTCCCGACGGCGCGACATCAATGCCGCCGGGCGGGTAGCCGTCGCCGGGTTCCGTTACTTCCCACTGGCCCCGATAACGCCCCACGGGGTTAAAATATTGAACCCGGAAATTGCCGGCGTCGGCAACGTAAACGTTTCCGTTATCGGCGACAGCCAAGGCCGCGGGTTGTTGAAATTGCCCGTTCCCCGCGCCCTCTTGGCCCCATTGGCCCGCGTAACTGTAAACGCCGAAAGCCGAAGATGCCGACGCGAACAACAACGCCGCGCTCATGGCGATGTAATGGTTTTTCATGACGTCCCCTCTTTAGAGTTCCAGCCTTCCCTGGAACTACACGCCCGTGACCCGGATATAGTATTGCAAATATCCGGTAAAATCGTTCGAAATCCTAACATACCCCAACTCGAATGTCTATAAAAGTTTGACTTAATTTTCAGGGTCTGTTATATTTATTAGTAGTTGTAGGATATTCGACGCTGGAGGCAACGCGGCGGAGGTGCCGGTAATGAATGAGGAAGGCCGATATATTCGGAGAGTAATACTGGCTTTAGCCCTGGTAGCCGCCACGGCTGTTCCCGGGGCCCGGGCCGCGAGCGACAAGATAATCGCTTCGTACCCGACCCCTACAAAATATCCCTCGGGCCTCACCTTCGGCGGAGGCATCCTGTACTTGGGCGATTTCGCCACCATGAGGATATACCGTTTGAACCCCAACAACGGCTCAGTGATGAGCTCGTTCATCCCGTCGCCCAAACCGCGCGGTACTTTAATGTACGGCTTGGCCTATTCCTCCGGTTACCTGTGGGCCGATACGGGAAGCCCCACCAGACTATTCAAAATAAGCCCGTCGACCGGTTCGGTCGTCGCGAGTTACACCGTCACGGGCGTCTCGAGCGGCGACGGCATCGCCGCCGACGCGAGCTACGTCTACATCGCGAACAACAACTTCAACGCGCTCTACATCTATAAATTCTCCCCCGCCAGCGGCTCCGTCGTCGCGAGTTGGCCCGGCGCCAAGTACCCGGCGGGTCTAAACATAATTACCCACGTCCCCACGTCTAAAAAAGTATTGATGAACCTTGGCAACGTAGGCGGTTGGGTCTACATCTTCAACCTGAACGGCGTTCGCCGCAACGGAGAGCAATTTAAAATCGACGCCCCCTGTCCCACGAGCCACTTCGTCGGCGACCTCGCGACCAGGGACGATACCCATATTTTCTTCGTCTCGACGTACCTCGACCAGCTCTTCGAGCACGAGATAGATTGGGGAGGGGTAGAGGAACCCGCGGTGGCGCCCACGAGTTTCGGCAAGGTCAAAGCGCTCTACCGATGAGGTTCGTCGTCGGGCCGCCCTGGCTCCGCGTAACGGTAGCGGTCGACGGCGACCTCGTGCGACGGCTGAAGCCGTTTTTCGAAACCGCCGGCGCCGAAATGGGCGCCGAAGGTGACGGCCCGGCGTTAACCGTCGCCGCGGCGGAGGAAGTCGCGGGGAGCGGCCGTGGGGGGTTCAAACTCGAAGGAGACGTTTACCGGGCCGACACGCCCGAGGGAAGGGGGTCGTACCACCTGGCGGAAGGGCGGGGTGAAGTTCTACTAACGCCCCGGAGCGGCCCGTACTTCGAAACGTTTTTACGCCAGGTATTCCTGTTGGAGAGTTACCGTCGGGGAGGGTTGGTGTTACACTCGGTCGCTTTCGCCCGGGGGGACGACGCGATAGTATCCTGCGGCG
>JAUWLW010000030.1 GCA_030613505.1 Candidatus Zixiibacteriota bacterium | reverse complement strand
TCGGCGGTTTGGGGAAACCGATCGACGTTATCGTGGCAACGGAAGATATAATGGCTCGCTTCGGCGACATCCCGGGGGTAATCTACGAAGAGGCCGCGTGCGAGGGGGTAGAGCTCTATGCCGGCTGAAAACGCGCACGAGTTAATTTTAACCAGACGCTGGCGCAGGCCGCGGCCTTCGCGCTGGGCGGATTGACTATAATTAAATGGGGAGGTACAACCGGCAAAGACAAAGACCATTTATATAAATACTATTGACAGGCCGAAAAGATTTAATTATATTTATTAAAAAGGATTAAATAGGCCAAGGAAAAACCGATGTTGTGAAATACTTAAATCCGCAAAAAATAGGAGCCGGTAATGGATAAAAAAACCGAAAAAAAGGTCTTCGACAAATTAGAACTAATGATTAAATTACTTAGTATGAGCCTAGCGAATTCGCTAGGGCCGGAAGCGACTATGACGGAAAGAGCAAGGATTTTAAAAATCGCGGGTCTTGACAACGCAACAATAGCGGAAGTACTTAATACAACGCGCCAATCTATAAGCGTTTTAACCGCAAATATACGAAGGCGTAAAAGCCGTTAAAGGAGTAATACGATGGAAGATAATAACGAGAGGATAGAAAAATTATTAGCGCTTCTACTAATAGAAAATATGAGAGGAAGCCAAAAAGATAAAGCTTATAAATTGAGCTTATCTGGATTTACTAACTCAGAAATAGCCGACCTATTAGATACTACGCCCCAAGTAATCGCGACCCACTTATACGAATCCAGGAAAACTAAAAAAAAGCCAAAAAAGAAAAAGCCATAAATGTTTGTGGATTATAAAAAATGGCCGTTCTCCCCCCACCGAGTTCTACGCTCGGGTATAAATATAGGGAAATATAACTATTCTAAATTATTCTTAATAGAAAACTGCTTAAGGATAATAATTAATACCGTCCTATCAGTCCAAATTGGCCCCGACTGGTGGGATTTAATAATGAATCCTAAAAAAAAGAAAGATGCGTTAAAAAATAGGGACCGGCATTATAAAAGGTTAAAAATTAGGCCTAGCCGTTCCGCGCCTTGGAACCATGGGATATACCATATTTTTTTATCCGATTTAAAAGATATCGCCGAACAGAATTCCCATCTAATAGAACCAATATTAAAAGATATTTACCAATACATTATAGACTTAGAAAATACTCTAGGCCCAAGGAATTTTATATGTCATATGAACTATCCCCCGAACAGAGATAGAGCGTTAATAAATAATCTATACGAAAAGACCCAAAAGCTACTAACGGAATTAGAAAAGAAAATACCTTTAAATATTCCTTAAAAATAATCCCACGGGAAAATTTTAACCCGCCCCTTACGGCGGCCTTTCTTTATGGCCGCCTTGCCTCTCGCTCGCTGAGCCGTTATAATTTACGTAAATACAGAGAGGTTTGAGCGTTGACGTACGAGAGCGACGACGAAGGTTATTACGCATACCGCGAACGGCGCGGCAAGTGGCTCGGCTACGCGGCCGTCTTCGGCCTGGGCGTCGTAGTCGGCGCGCTGCTGTTCAGCCGCGGCTGCCTCTGCGCGCCCGAGGAGGAAGAACCCGAGGAAACCGCGGCTACCGCCGAGACCGCCGCGGCCGAGGTCCCGGAGGAAGTCCCGGCGACGCCCGAAACCGCGGCGACGGCCGAGGACGTTATAGTATTCGAGGAGCCGGCCCCGGCGCCCGCGACGCCTCCGCAACCCGCCCCGCCTCCCGCCAGGCCGCCGGAGGTTGTTACGCCTCGAACGCCGGCCCGGGGCCTCACCGCCGACCAGATAAATCAAACGATTACCAAGCGCCGCGCCGGCATCCAGAGCGAGTACAACGCGCTGCTGAAGAACAACCCCACGCTGGGCGGCGGCAAGGTCACGGTCCGCTTCACTATATCGAGCCGGGGCAACGTGACTTCGGCCGAGATCGTCGAGGATACCGTGGGCAGCGCCGGGCTGCGCGCCGGCATATTGAGGCGCGTCCGGAGCTGGAAGTTCCCCCGGGCGCAGGGCGAGTCCACGGTGGTCTACCCGTTCGTATTCGTGGCCAGCGGGACCTAACGCGCGAAGTACGTAATATATTTATCAAAAAGGCCGCCCCTCGGGCGGCTTAATTTAAGTGTGCCGGGCGGCCAAAAGGACGCCCGACACGGGTATTGGGGGGGGGCTTAGGGATATCAGGTATTAGCCCACTGCCAGGATCGAACTGGCGACCTCATGCTTACCATGCATGTGCTCTACCAACTGAGCTAAGTGGGCAAACGGTCTTTATCTTCGGGAGCACTAAAGGTCGCCGATTCCTTAAAATATATAACATACCGGAAAAGGGCTGTCAAGGAAAAAATCCACAGACGGGTCGGCAATTAAACGCGCTACCGCGTGTTTGGGCAGTCCCTCGAATACGTAAAAACGATAGCCGCTTTATGTTAAGTTAAAACGCATCCGCAGCGCCCGCCCGCCAGGCGTTGCCGGAATTCATAAACCCGCCGGGGCCGTTTTTCGAAACGGCGGAACGATTTTCACTTGGGTTTCGCCGTCGGCCGTGTTATATTTCGCGGAAGAAGAAGAGCGGCTCTTTAACTTTTTGCTCCAGCGAGGGACAGTATGGAATTCGAAATAAAGCCCATAGCACCCGTGCCGCCGGCCGAGATAGATTTCGACAATCTCGGCTTCACGTTCATCCCCACCGAGAAGATGTACGTCGCGCGGTATGAGGGCGGCGCGTGGACCGACCACGGCCTAATGCCCGTGGGCGAGTTCTGGATGCACCCCGCGGCCGGCGCTTACCACTACGGCCAGGCCCTCTTCGAGGGGACGAAGGCCCGTCTTACCAACGACGGCGAGATCGTCCTCTTCCGCGCGGGGGATAACGCGCGCCGCATGGCCGACGGCTGCCGGCGGTTGATGATGCCGGCGTACGACGAGGGTCAATTCGTGGAGGCGGTGAAGCAAACCGTCCTCGCGAATAAAGCCTATCTTCCGACCGACGAGCAGGGCGCGCTGTACATCCGGCCCGTGATGTTCGCCTCCGGCCCGGTCCTGGGCGTCAAGCCCGCCGACGAATACCTCTTCGTAGTCTTCGTGAGTCCGGTGGGGCCCTACTTCAAGGGTGGCTTCCACCCCATTAAGTTGAAGGTATCGAAGGAGTACCACCGCGCGCCGGCCGAGGGCGTCGGCTCCGTCAAGGCCGCGGGCAACTACGCCGCCGGTATGTACCCTAACTCGCTCGCCAAGGAAGAGGGTTACGCCGAGCTCCTCTACCTCGACGTCAACCACGAGCACTTCGAGGAAGTGGGCGCGGCGAACTTCTTTTTACGGAAAGGCGAGGAACTCGCGACGCCCTCGCTGGAGGACCTGAGCATACTTCCCGGCTACACGCGGGAGAGCGTGCTGCAACTCGCCGTCGACGAAGGCCTTAACGCGGCCGAGCGCGACGTGATGCTCCCGGAGATCTACGACGCCGACGAGTGCTTCTGCACCGGGACCGCCGCCGTCATCACGCCCATCGGCGTGGTGAACGTCGAGGGCGAGGACGTGACCATCGGCGACGGCGGCGTCGGCAAGTACTCGCGGCTCTTCTACGACCAGCTCAACGCCATAATGCTCAAGGAGGCGCCGGACAAGTACGGCTGGGTGACGACTATAGGGAAGAAATAATTCAGGCGAAGACTTCCGTAGCGGCGGGTTTAAAACCCGCCGCTTCTTTATATGAGATAACCCGCCCGAGAGGACGGGGCTTATTACGGAAGCGATTACCGGCCGCTTTTAAAATACGACGCCTAACGCGACTTGGAAGTAGGAAAAAGCCTTTTCCTTACTCATAACCGGTCCTACGTAACCGCCCGGGTAATAATACTTCCAAAATTCTTTAGACGACTCGAAGCGCGCGCCCGCTTCGAAGGCCAAGCCGACGCCCGCGCGGCCTAATACATCTAAGCCGCCGCCGACGGCAATAACCGGGCCGCTGGGGTCTTCGCCGCCTGTAAACGACTGTTCGAACTTGGCCTTGTTGTAGCCTACCTCCGCATAAACTATCGGCGCTATCTTCCCTCGGGTTAAATTCACACGGAAAGCCGCGCATATAGGGAACGAGTTACCGTTGGGGTAATCCTGATAACCAAAACCTAAGCCTATAACGATCAGGTCGGTAGCTCGTAAGCCCACCAAAGCCCACACGCCGGCGTTGGTCATGCCCGATCCCACCAATACGCCACCTTTTACGCGGCTGGCAAATCGCCGCCTCGCCGGTTCGTCGCCGGGTAATACTGCAACCTCAGTCGCCTCCGTTTTGGCCTTAGCTCCTGGTATCGCGTCCGGCAGATACCGGTGACAGCTCGGGCAGAACACGGCCGTGGCCGGAATCTCCGCGCCGCAGCCGGGGCATATTCTCGTCTCTTCTTCCTCGCCCTCGCCCGTCGCTTGGCCGCCCGCGACCGCCGACAACGCGGCCACCGCCGCCAGCGCGACCGCGAATAATCTCATTCCCCGCAACATTCCTAACCTCCTCGGTTACGCGCAAGTTTTTTGCCCTCACGCCCGCCTACCTGAAAGTAAAATGATAATACGTCTCGTAGATAACGTCGCCCTCCGGGTCCTCGGGCTCGATGGCTGAGCCGAACTTCTCCACGCGGACGTGATACTCCACACCGGGCTCGAGCAGCCACAACCGGTACGTGACCTCCGGATAGGTATGCGCCGGGGCCGGGAAGGCCGCCGGTTCCTCGCCCGTTTTATACGTCTTCACGACGTCCGCGTCGGGGCCTCGCTTCGCCCGCCCCACCTCGACGTACGCGCCGCCGGCGGAGACATAGATATCGTTGGCGCTTATGTCGGTTATGAGGTGGTAGTCGGCCTTCGGCGTCTCGTACGCCACCTCGAGCCAATAGTAAAGGCAGGGTTGGCCGGTAACCGGCGCCTCGAGCAGCTTGTCGCCGTATACCCGCGTTTTAAACTCCGCCTCGCCGTCGACCAGCAGCGTATCGTCCTCGCGGCCCGTCGCGAGCGTCTCCATATACGCCGCCGTCTCGACGCGGGCGCCGGGGGGGATTACGTACGCCTTCGGGTCCGGCGTCTTTTCCTCTCGAGCCCCGGCGCAGGAGACGGCTACAACGAGAAACACAGCAACGCCGATTATTAATATCGCATGTTGAAGCATAAGCACTCCTTCTTCCTTAATCAAGCCCTTATCCTCTTATGGCCTTGACGGCGCCGAAGCCGCCCAGGGCGAGCGCGATGGCCTTGGCCGGCGATTTCACGATGCGCTTCTGCCCTGCCACGAAATCCTTACGTTACCGAAACAACGCCTTCACCCGGCCCAGCGACGCCGGCGCGACAGCGGTATAACCGCTATAATGATAAATATATCCGTCATGGCACAACACGTAGGCGCGAACGCCGTGGCCGGTAGTCCACATAACGGTCGTCCCGACGCCCCAAGGCGGCGCCGGTAGCGTATCGAGAACTTGCCAACTCCCGTAGTGATTCCAATACAAGTAACTAGTATAACGGTCGACGGCAAGCCATTCGTCGTAACCTATGACCGCGGTCGCCGGACCGGCGAAACTCGAGACCAAGGACCCCGTCGTATGGTTCACCCGTAAAATATGATTCTCGTCCCGGCAGGATACGGTAAGGTACCCGTCGTCGGGCTCGTAACCGTACAGGAAGCCGCCGAGGCCAAAAGGCGTTCCGCCGGGGCATGCGAACGAACCGAGCAGGGAACCGTTCGTGGTCAAGCGGTAAAGGAACCCGTTCAAGCGGTTGCTTACCCACATATGAGTTGGGCTGTAGCCGGTCGTCGCAATGCCCCGCGCGCCGTTCGGCAGCGGTATACTGAAGCTACCGGTTATCGAGCCGTTCCAATAATTCAAGGTGAACACCGTTGGCGTCGCTCCGCCAGCCAGGGCGTACAGCGGCCCGTGCTCGAACGCCACGTCTATCGCGCCCGGCGGCGCCGGGAACGAGGCTATAAGCTGCGGCGGCCACATCAGCGCGCCGGCGGTTGGGGCTAATACCGCCGCTACGGCCAATACGCTACATAAATTCCTCGCCATCTCACTCGCCTCCTTTTAACCTTCAAACCGCTTCTTTTATTATCCGACACTCGGCAAATCTACGCCCTTATCTTCCACCTCGCGGAACGCCTCGTCGTAACCTTCGGCCCCGCCGGAACTCACATCGTAAGGATAAATTCCGGGCCGACGCAAAAACGGGCTTCGCTCCACGAGGGGCCCGAGTTACCCAGATCGATCACGTCCGCGAAAATGGACGCGTCGCCGCGAACAGCGAACCAAGCTGCGACGTGAAAACGTACCCCCAAGTCCAAGAGGCCGGCGATACGTCTATTATCCCACGCCGTGCGCCCGTCGTAATAGTAACTAACGTAGTGGTAGCCCGCAGTAGCGCCAACGCCACCGCTCAGCAACGTATGCGAAAATTCCATACCCCAGCCTACGCCGCCGAAGTAACTATTTATGTCGTACGTGGTGTAAGGGTGACTTTCGTATACGCCGTGTGCGCGCGACCAACGACCGCTCACGTTCGCCGTCGGGCGGATTCTCCCGTCGCCGAAACTACGCCCCGCATCGACGACAAGGAGCGTCTCCCGCGCCTTTAAATTTATGTGCAGACCGGGTATGCGCCGTACGCCGTGAAAGGAATTCAACGAGAAAGCCGCAACGTCGCCTTGATATTCAGCTATCCGCGCGTGCGCCCGGCCGCCCCAATAATACGGAAACCAATCGCCGGCGTACGCGCGGTGGAAGGCATCGCCGTAATCGTCGTACGTGAAACCGCCCGCGGCCGTCATCCCGAACAACGGCGCGAGGCTCAGCTCGAGCGCCGGCGCCGGCCCGACTCCTGCCGCTCCTAACGCCGCGGCCACCGCCAATAAGCGATATAAATCCCTCGCCATTTCACTCGCCTCCTCTTGACCTTCAAAGTACTTTTTAATTATTCGATGCTCGGCAAATCGACGCCCTTCTCCCGAGCAACCTGTATCGCTTCCTCGTAGCCGGCTATTCCGTCAGTCGCCCGTGGCCGTAACGGTCTCCCTCTCGAACATGAGGACGACGGTACGCTGGGGCGCGCGCGGCCGGTGCAATACGCCTTTAGGTACGACGAGGCCCTGCCGGGGGCCGAGCTCCACCGTCCGCCCCTCCAAATCGATCAGGAGCTTGCCGTCGAGGACGAAGAAGAACTCATCCTCGCGGTCGTGCCGGTGCCAGTGGAACTCGCCCTCCAGCACGGCGAGGCGCGCTACGCTGTCGCCTACGCGGCAGAGCGTCTGGTTCCACCAGCGTTCGGCGCACTCGTCGGCCAGCGCGCCGACGTCTACGACCTCCAGCGGCCCGTACTTCACGTCGGTATGAATGGAGTATTCCATCAACGCTCCTCAGTTTTCGCCGGCGGCGGCCTTAAAGGCCGCCGTTTCGATCGCTTAGTGGTTATTCCACGCTCGGCAGGTCGACGCCCTTCTCCTTCGCGACCTTTATGGCCTCGTCGTAGCCGGCGTCGGCGTGGCGCATAACCGCCGTCCCCGGGTCGTTGGTCAGGACGCGCTCGAGGCGGGCCGCCTGCTCCCCGGTGCCGTCGGCTACGATAACCTGGCCCGCGTGCAGCGAGTAGCCGATGCCGACGCCGCCGCCGTGGTGCACGCTCACCCACGTCGCGCCGGAGACGGCGTTGAGCAACGCGTTCAGGATAGGCCAATCGGCGATGGCGTCCGAGCCGTCGCGCATCCCCTCCGTCTCGCGGTACGGCGACGCCACCGAGCCGCCGTCGAGGTGGTCGCGGCCTATCACGAACGGCGCCTTCGCCTTCCCGGATTTAACGAGCTCGTTCATCGCCAGGCCCATCTTGGCGCGGTCGCCGTAGCCAAGCCAGCATATCCTACTGGGCAAGCCCTGGAACGGGACCTTCTCCTGCGCCAGCCTTATCCACCGCGCGAGCGCCTCGTCCTCCGGGAAAAGGCGCAAAACTTCCTCGTCCGTCGCGGCGATGTCGGCCGCCTCGCCGGAGAGCGCGGCCCAGCGGAACGGCCCCTTGCCGCGGCAGAACATCGGCCTGATGTACGCCGGCACGAACCCCGGGAACGCGAACGCGTCCGCGACGCCGGCCTTCTTCGCCTGCGCGCGGATGTTGTTGCCGTAGTCGAAGGTGACGGCGCCCCCCTTCTGCATCGCGAGCATGGCCTCGACGTGAACGGCGACGGTCTCGAACGCGCGCTCCTGATATCCCTCCGGGTCCTTCTCGCGGAGCGCCAGCGCCTCGGCGAGCGTCATCCCCGCCGGGACGTAGCCTTTGAGCATGTCGTGGGCCGACGTCTGGTCCGTCAGCGCGTCGGGGACCTCGCCGCGGCGCGCGAGCTCGGGGTGGACGTCGCCGGCGTTGGCCACCAGGCCTATCGACAAGGGTTCCTTCTTCTTCAGCGCCTCATCGCGCCAGCGCAGCGCCTCGTCGACGTCGGCCGTCATGCGGTCGCAGAAGCCCTGGTCCACGCGACGCTGGACGCGCGCCGGGTCGACCTCGACGTCGACGACGACGCCCTCGTTCATCGTGACGGCCAGCGGCTGCGCGCCGGACATACCGCCCATCCCCGCGGTGAGGACCCATTTGCCGGCGAGCGAGCCGCCGAAATGCTGGCGCGCGCACTCGGCGAAGGTCTCGTACGTTCCCTGCAGGATCCCCTGAGTCCCGATGTAGATCCAGGAGCCTGCGGTCATCTGGCCGTACATTATGAGGCCGCGGCCCTCCAGCTCCCAGAACGTCTCCCAGTTCGCCCAGGCCGGCACGAGAAGGGAGTTGGCGAGGAGGACGCGCGGGGCATCCGGCGTCGTCTTGAAAACCCCCACCGGCTTGCCGGATTGAATGAGCAGCGTCTCGTCGTTATCCAGCCGCCGGAGCGTCTCTACTATCTTGTCGAACGCTTCCCAACTGCGCGCGGCCTTGCCGGCGCCGCCGTAGACGACCAGCTCCTCGGGTATCTCGGCGACGTCCGGGTCGAGGTTGTTCATCAGCATCCGCAGCGCCGCCTCCTGGTGCCAGCCCTTGCAGCTGAGCGTCGCGCCCCGCGGCGCGCGGACCGTGCGCGGCTTGCTCCCTACCGCCATAAAGATCCTCTCCTTCTTCGGGATCGCTATCCTCGCATTATAAAAAACCGCTCGCGCCCGGCAGCGGCGGACTTAAAGTCCGCCGTTACCGCTTTCTCCCCTAAAGAGTAAAATAATCCAACGCCCCGCTAAAAGGGTAATCGAACTCGCCCTCGCTCAGCCCCTCCTTAACCGGATTTAGAAATATATATCTCAGTACGTTTACGAATTCCTTTTCGCTGTTTATAACGTCATCGACGTATCCCCGTTGCCACAGCGTAACGCCGGGTTTAAATTTGCGGAACGTCGCCGTCATCGGGCCCTTTGCGGAACGGACGATTCGGGAAAGCGTTGTCGCCCCATGCGGCTGCACCATTAAGTGAACGTGGTCGGGCATTATGCAGTAACCGTAAACGTAGAAACGTACTTCCAGCCGGGCGCGGATTATTATCGACAAATAGGGAGGCCGCCAGCCCCGGGTCTTTGAAGTGTGGTACTCGATTGTTCGTATTAAAGGTAACGGCGTACGTAACCTGTTCGCCGTAATCGACTCCCTCCAAACGCAGGGATGGACGGCCCTTATACTTAGCGTAATCCATACCCGATAATAACATAACGCCCGCACGTAGCGGCGGCCCTTAAGACCGCCCTTTCGACCTCTATCACTGCGCGGCCGGTCTAAAACCGGCCGCTCCCGGGAACACCGGATTAGTCCGAAGCGGCGGCCGTCAAGGCCGCCGCCACAGCGGAAGGGGAAAGCATTTGACACGACAGCCCGTTCTGATAGAATAGCGTCGACGCGAAAGGAGGCGGCGATGAAAAGCGCGATCGCGTTAGCCTTCGTATTTACGTTAACAACCGCGGCGTGCGGCGGCTCGGGCGGAAAGGCGGCCGAGAGCGAGCGAACCGCCTCGCCGCCGGACGAGGCCGAAGTCAAAAGCTCCCTCGATGACCAGGGTACGGGTAGGAAGTGGCTGCTCCTCGAGCTTACGGCGGAACAGCGCGAAGAGCTCGAGCGGCAGCGGCAACGGAACCGCGACAGCGAGCGGCCTGAGGTGACGGTCGCGTTCACGCCGGAGCAGCTCGAGGCCATACGGCGGGTGTGCCCGGCGTGCGAGGAAACGTCGATCACGTGGCATACGGACCGCGTCGGCGTCCGCGTGAAGCTCTACTTCGACGAGGCGGGCCGGATAGTACGGCCTCCCGAGCCGTTCCCCTACGTCTCGCGGTAAGCCGTTACTGCCTCAAAAACAAAGACTTATAAGGCGAGGGCCTTGAGCTATTTTGCCTCCAGGCCGCCAATCTGTTATAATTATCACGTATGGAATTCAAACTATCATCCGAAGGGGAGAGGAAGCGCCGCGCCGCGGCGCTGACGCAAATAGGCATAGACCTCCACGACCGTGGCCGCTTCGACGCCGGCGCCGCCGCTTTCGAGCAGGCGCTCGCGCTCGAGCCGCACCGCGTACGCGCGATAAGGGGCAAAGCCCTCTGCCTTTCGCAACTCGGAAAGGCCCAAGAAGCGCTGGCGTACGCGGAGAAGGCGGTCGAACTCGCGCAGTACCCGGGCCTTTCCTACGCCACGCTGGGCCTGGTCCTCCACCGCCTGGGTCGCCGCGAGGAGGCCGAGAAGGCGTTCCAGCTGGGCCTGGAGAACACGCCCGACGACTTCCGCGTTTACTACAACTTCGGCTGCTACTGGGCCGAGGCCGGCGACGAGGAGGAGTGCCGGCGGTACCTGGCGCTGGCGCTCGAGCTGGCGCCGGAGTCCTTCGTTCCGCAGCCGCCCAACGATCCGGACATGGCGCGCTACTCGCATAAGAAGTGGTTCGCGGACTTGTTGGCGGTCCGCAAGCGCCGCGCCGCGAGCTGGCGGCCGGCGGAGGTAGGGGTAACATAAAAACAGCTTCGACGCGTGGCCCGAGTTTAAAGGGCCAAGGTAAACTTAAACGGCGGCCGTCAAGGCCGCCGTCGCTTCTTATCCTTATCGATAATTCCTAATCCGTGGCCTCGCTCCAGGTGAACCCCCACTCGGCCGAGCCCTGCTTCGAGTGTACGGCGATGTAGAACTCGCCGCCGCCCTTGATGCGGACGTGCGCCTGGCCGTCCACGTCCTGCAACCGGACGTTGCCGGTGGGGCGCTCCGCATCGGTGATGTCGACCATGTGCGCGATGCCGGCCACGCCGTCGATGCCGAAGGTGCACAGATATTTGCCGTCCCGCGTCACGTCGACGTCGAGCTTGGCCTCGGTAAAGCAATTGAACTCTATCTCGATGGTCGCCGCGTCGGTGGTGAAGGAGAAAGTGTCGACGTCGCCGGTGCCGGTCAGAAAGCCGGAGTAACTGTGGATGTAGGCCAGCGCGGCCGGCGCCAAAGCCGCCGCGAGCACGGCGACGAAAACCGCCCGAGCTCTCACGTTCGTCATCTTGTCCTCCTTTGGGATTTTCGAGCCGATGTTTCTAAACGCGTGTTTTCCCTATACCATAACGCACCGCCAATATCAAACATTAAATAAGCCCGAGGACGAACCGGACCTCGACTGGGAAACGGTAAAAGCCGAGCTTTGATTTGTAACGTATAAAAGTTAAACCGTCGGCGTTTAAAGACGTCGAACGGCTCGGCCCCCAGGTTAGGGCGCGTGTTAAAAACTCGATCGAGATTTTAAAGGACGACCCCCGGCGCGTACCACCCCCTCGACATCCGCCTAAGAGATTACCAATAAAATATGGGCCCCAAACGAAAACTGCCCGCCCCTCGGAAGCGCATCTCCGTTTTCTTCTCACCGTACGAAATATATTCTATATGATACACCGTAACCCAGTAATCGAGGTAAAAAGCAAGGCCGACGTTTTCGCCGCGCCGCCACGAATAACTTAAGTTTAATGGGACTAAAAACGAAGGCCGATACCACGTACCTTCCCGCAAGCTCCCGCGGGCGGATAAGCCACTACCGACGTCGAACCAATTTTCGCCCGAGAAAACCGACAAGTTATAACGAACGCCGCCGATATAAGTACCGGTACCCGGGCTATCCCAATCGTGCTCCTCTATTCCGGCCCCGATATAAGCGCCGAGCCGCATGGCGGGCAGTTCGCTCCGGAAATGCCAACCGCCGCCGAGCGTAAGGTCATTACTATAGGCGTGGTATTCCTTATGTTCTTCGAGGATCGGGAGGTAGTGGGTATGACGGTAACGTATATGCGTCGTATAAATACCGAAAGGTATTTGTACCGAGGCGGCGAGGTCCACTAATCCCGGCCAAGGGTAAAGGGCCCCCCAACCGAATTCGAAACCGACCTCGCCGGGCACTTCGTACGCGCCGTGAACTGCCCCCCCCCAAAAAAATACCAAGGATAATCCCACTATCTTTCGCATCTTGCCCCTTACTACTGTTTAAAATATAACACCACCCCGCCGGACGCAAGGTAAATATTTTCGGGCTTCGACGACCTAGCCAGCCTAATATCCGTTTGCGTTCGCATCGTAGTTTCGTATACTCGGCCCGAAGGGAACAATACCTCGCCGAACCCGTTATACTACGCTGACGCCCGAGGGTCGATCCTTGTGAATCCGAGAGACCTAGTCGACGACTCCCTAAGCCAAAGGCGCCTCGCCTCCAGGGGTGTCTTGCCTCGCGATAAATAAATCGTGTAGCTTTTAGGTTGAGGCCGAAATAGGCGCCGGCCTTTTTCTTACTTGCATTATTTCTCGTATTTGATATAATTTCCCAACGGGCGAGTTTCTCGCCCGTTTTTCTGTGTCTCGCGTCAGCGGAGGTCTTCCATGTCGGTAGTCGCGATGATAGGCGCCCAGTGGGGCGACGAGGGTAAGGGCAAAATAGCGGACGTGCTGTCGCGCGAGGCCGCGGCGATGGCGCGCTTCAACGGCGGCAACAACGCCGGCCACACCGTCGTCGTCGGCGAAACGAAAATAGTCCTGCGGCTGGTGCCGGTGGGAATCCTGCGGCCCGACGTCCGCTGCTACGTAGGCCGCGGCTGCGTCGTGAACCCGGCGTACCTGCTGGAGGAGCTGGGCCGCCTCCGCGACCTCGACGTGAGCGCCGACAACCTGACCGTCGATTGGCACTGCCACCTCATATTGCCCTACCACATAGAACTGGACAAAGCCGGCGACGAGACGCTGGGGCGCTGGCGCCTCGGCACGACGGGTCGCGGCATAGGCCCCTGCTACGCCGACAAGGCGAGCCGCCTCGGCCTCCGGCTGGCCGACCTCTTCGACGAGAAGCGGCTTACCGAGCGGCTGGGGGCCCTCGCCGACCGGCACGCGCCGACGCTCAAGGCGCTGGGCGTCGACGTGGACGAAAAAGAGGTCATGGCAGGCCTTAAGGAGGCGGCGCCCAAGCTCGAGCGCTACGCCGGCGACGTCGCCGCGGCGATGCGGGAGGAAGTCGCCGGCGGCGAGAAGGTCCTTTTGGAGGGCGCCCACGGCCTGCTGCTCGACCTTAACTACGGCACGTACCCCTTCGTCACCTCCTCGACGGTGCACGCGGGGGGCGCCGCGGCCGGGTTGGGCCTGCCCTGCGGCTTCGTCGACCGCATCCTCGGCGTCGTAAAGGCGTACCAAACGCGCGTGGGCGAGGGCCCCTTCCCGACCGAGCTCGAAGACGAGCCGGGCGAGCGGCTGCGGCAGCACGGGAACGAGTACGGCTCGACGACGGGCAGGCCGCGGCGGTGCGGCTGGCTCGACCTGGTATTATTAAAATATAGCGTCGAAGTCGCCGGCGTCGACCTTATTGCGCTAAACAAGCTCGACGTGCTGGACGGCGTCGAGCCGGTCAAGGTATGCGTGGCGTACGAGCTCGACGGCGAACGGCTCGAGCGCGCGCCGGCGCCCTTCGACTACCTCGAAAAGGTCAAGCCGGTATACGAGGAGTTGCCCGGCTGGCCGGACGGCGCGAGCGGCGCCACCTCGTACGGCGCGCTCCCCGCGGCCGCCAAAGGGTACGTCGACTTCATCGAGGACTTCGTCGGCGCGGAGGTGGCGCTCGTCTCCACCGGCCCGAGTCGCGAGGAAGGTTTTATGCGCCGGGAGATATTCCCGTAGCGGCGGGGTTGCAAAAGGTCGCGATATTTGTTATAAAATAGGCCGTCGCGAGCCGCTAGCTCAGCCCGGTCAGAGCACCGGCCTTTTAAGCCGGGAGTCTTGGGTTCGAATCCCAAGCGGCTCAAATTCCAGAATGAAAAGCCGCCCCTCGGGGCGGTTTTTTTGATGTCGAAAAAATCCCTTGACAAGGCGCCCGATTTGGGTTATACGATTTATTAGAGTATACTGGGAGGAGAGCATGGCCTATAGGGAATTATACTCAGCCGGCGCGCCGTTCGCGGTAGCGGCGGTTTTGTATTTCAACGACGGCAAGCTCACGGCAACTAAGCACAACTACAAGCCGGCCTTGGAGGACGACGTAGTCGTAGGAGAGCAGTAATCATGAGAGATAAATCGATTTGGACGGCCGCCTGTACGGTTATCTTAGCATTAGCTGTGGGAGCGGCCACCTGGGAGCTTTACGCTTCCTATCCAACGCCCGGGCCTAATCCCCGCGGTTATACGAGCGACGGTGATTTCAGGGGATATATCGTCCAGGACGGCCCTACGCCGTACGTCTATCGGATGTATTGGTATACGTCGAGTATTATGGCGAGTTTCCCGGCGCCGGGCGGCCGGGGGGCTTGGGGCATATGTCCAGGCCCCGGTTCGAACATGTACTTATCTAACGAAAGGAGTTCCTGGATTTACGAAGTTACCGCGACCGGTTCCGTAGTTCGTTCGTTCCGGTGCCCGGTCCCCGGGCCCGCCGACATGGACAGGGGGTTTGGCTCCAAGCTTTACGTGCCGATCCCGGGGCGGAACGTTATCGCCGTCGTAGACGAGAATACGGGTTCGTTGGTAAGTACGTTCAACGCGCCCGGCTCGCGGCCCACGGCGTGCGGCGGCTACCCCGGCGAGTTCTTCGTTACGGATTCGGCAACACACGCCGTTTACGAGGAAGGCAAACCCGTAATTACGGGTATCAAAACCCCCACCGGCTTCGGTAATATCGCCATAATGGTAAAGGGCTCGGTAGTCGAAGTTCAGGTAGTTGACGACGCGACCGATTATATCTACTTTTATCGTAATTCGTCAAAAGTCGAACCCGCGTCCCTCGGCCGCGTCAAGGCGCTGTTAGAGTAAGGGCGAACGGCCGTTCGCCCTTTTATACCCGGGCCCCTCGCTTAGGGGTCCGGTACTCGGTGTAAAGGAGGCGAGATGAAAAGGACCGCGTTTTACGTAGTTGCCGTTTTGGCGGCCGCGGCTGCCCCGGCTTTACCCGACTGGGTCTACGAGGGCAAGTGGGGTTCGCCCGGGTCCCAGTCAGGCGAATTTAATCAGCCTATGGGTATTGCCTTAGCAGCAAACGGCAACGTTTACGTCGCGGATACGTACAATCACCGCGTCCAGTACTTCACGTGGAACGGTCATTTTCGCGGTAATTGGGGCAAATCCGGTTCAGGCAACGGTGAATTCAGGTACCCCGAAGGTATCGCGGTCGCTACCAAAGGGAACGTTTACGTCGCTGATACGGCTCGACACCGGATCCAATATTTCACGCCGGCGGGTCCGTTCCTCGGGAAGTGGGGCTCACAGGGTAAAGGCGACGGCCAGTTCGATAAACCTAACGGGATAACGGTGGCGCCCAACGGGAACGTTTACGTAGGCGACACCGAGAATGACCGCGTTCAATACTTCACCGCTAGCGGCTCGTTCCTCGGCAAGTGGGGTACGTCCGGCTCGGGTAACGGCCAATTTAACCGCCCGATGGGCGTTGCCGTCTCGCCGTCGGGGGCCCGCGTTTACGTCGGCGAACGCCTTAACTTCCGCGTCCAATACTTTACCTCAGGCGGGTCTTACGTCGGCAAATGGGGCTCGCAGGGTAGCGGCGACGGCCAATTCAACCGTCCTTACGGCGTCGCGACAGCCCCCAACGGCAACGTCTTCGTAACCGACATCTACAACAACCGGATCCAGTACTTCACTCCCGTCGGCTCGTTCCTCGGCAAGTGGGGCACCCGCGGCTCCGGGAACGGCGAATTCTATTGCCCGGAAGGCGTAGTAGTTTCTGCGGATGGTTCTCGCGTTTACGTCGCCGATACCTTTAATGATCGCATCCAATACTTCCGGGAATCGCATCCCGCGGTCGTCCCTTCGTCCGTGGGCCGGATTAAGGCGTTGTTTAAATAACTCGCCCCCTAAAGCGAAACCGCCCCTCGGGGCGGTTTTTTAATTAAGCACGTTTTACGATTCACGACGCCGGCTCGGCGTCGTCCTTATTCAACGCGTTGTAGATCTTCGCGAGCACGGCGCCGTCTCTGCCGGTAAACGGCGAAGAACAACCAACCTATAATCGTATGGGAAAGAAGGCCTACGAGGACCATAACCTCGAAGGGCCGATTGACGAGGGCGCCCAAGAATAACGCGAAGAGGCGCACGTCCCTCTTGGCCAAATTACTCAGCACGCCGCCCGGCGGCTGAAGTCGAAAACGGAGGGCGTATTCTTTCTTCGTGTAGCTGGCCAGGACGAAGCCGGTCAAAGCCACCGCGCCCGCCAGCCAGACGAGCGGCCGGGGATGGGCGAGCCAATAGCCGTAAGAAATGCCCACAACGACCGCGACGTCCGCGTAGCGGTCCAGGACCGTATCGAACCAGGCGCCGAAGCGGCTGCCCTGAAACTTGAGCCGGGCGACCTCGCCGTCGCAGCCGTCCAGGACCGAGGCCCATTGGACCAGAAACCCCGCGACGACGGTCCACCCGTATATACCCAGGCCGAAGAGGAAGGCGCCGCCGAGGCAGCTCAGGAAACTCAAAACGGTAATAGCGTTGGGGGTAAGCGGGGTGGCGGCGAGAAGTTGGGAAATCCGGCGCGAAAGGGGGCGGTTTAAACGGCGCGATATAATGCCGTCGTCGCCCCGCTTAGCAAGTCCGGTCAGCAGGTGCTTCTTTCCGAGGGAGAGGCTCTCGGGGGTATCCACGTCGAGCCAGAAGCGATCGGCGACGTCAACCGCGCGGACCCTGCCCTCCTCGACCAACCGCCGGACGCCGCCGGAGAGGGACCCGTCCCCGCCGCGCCGGGCCTCCGCCAACGCGTCGAAGAGAAATGGCCGGCAAAGGAAGAGGCCCGTGTCCACCGCGTCGAACGGGGCGAGCCCTTTACCGATGGCCGTGACGTTCCGGCCGTCGAGGCAGACCTTGGTCGCGTCCTTCAGGTCAAAGACCCGGTCGACGCGCGGGTCTACCGCGAGGAGGCAGCCTTCGCCGTCGTCCATAGCTTCCATAAGGCAGCGAAGGATATCGGGGTCGAAGAGGTGGTCGCACATCACCAGCAGGAAGGGCCCGGCGATATAGGGGGAAACGGCCAATACCGAAGTGCCGTTCCCGTCCGGCCAATTAGGATTATGCACCGGCCGAATCGAAATGCCGAGCCGCCGCCCCAACTCTTCGACGTGGCGGATGAGTTCGTCTTCATAACAACCCGTCACTACGTAAAACTCCCGGACGCCCACCTCGCGGCAGGATAGGATAACCCGCTCCAGAAAGGTAAGCCCCAGAAGCCGCGTGAGAGGTTTCGGCTTTCCGCCGTTCCCCGCCTGCAGGCGACAACCTTCGCCGGCCGCTAAAATTACTACCGGCAAAGCGTAAGTGGCTTCGCGCCCACGCGTGGTTTTATTATTCATGCCGAAAGCTTTCGTTCAATTACCGCATTAGCGCCGCGTGCAGGTCCGGCGTCGCCGCGGCCACGACGGAAAAACGTTCCGTAAGACCTCGAACCGGGGGCAGCGCCTTCCCTTCGCCGTCGGTCACCACGCCGCCGGCCTCGGCTAAGATAAGAGACGGCGCCAGGAAATTCTCCGGCGTAAGGCGCCCGCGCAAATCGAGGTGGGCGTCGAGCCGGCCGCCGGCCACCATAACGAGCGCCCACGTTGCACAACCGAAGGCGCGGACACCTCGCGCCCGCGACAGTACACCCGTCAGTTTCTCCCCGACCGCGAAATGGTTCATCTCGCAACTTAACATAGCCTCTTCAAGTAACGTTACGGCGGCGGTTCGAAGGGCGCGGCCGTTGCTACATGCCCCACGTCCCCGCCGGGCGCGCCACACTTCGCCGGTCAACAAATCCCCCACTAAGGCGAACTGGACCGTATCGACCGCGATCGGCTCCCCCGCCGGGACAAGCGCCACCGCTACGGCCGAAGGGGCAATACCGCGGGCGAAATTATCCGAACCGTCCACCGGGTCGAGGACCACCGTGAACTCCGGCTCGCCGGCGCCGAGCCGCCGGGGCGCGGACTCCTCCGACAACACTTCGACCGGCCAAGGGAACCGGTCCCCCAGGTAGGCACAAGCGGCCTCGTTAGCCGCTACGTCGAACGCCCTGACGCGGTCCCCTTTGGCGTTGAACTTAACCTCAACGGCCGAACCTGCACCCGCCCTCATAACAGCACGCCGCACCTCGAGGAAAAGGGCCTCGAGATGGGCCAGCGTCGTATCCGTTTGGGACACTACCTCCTCCAACGGAGGCCGATAGGCCACCGTCTAAAGGCTTTCTTTTTTTCGAAGAGACTTATTGGCTTAGTCCGGGCTGTAAGGGCCCTACATCGTTTGGGCCTATACGAACCGCGAAATGCTCGGGCTAGCTAAGCCGCGGGGGAACAGAAGCATTAGCCAAAGTCGTTAATAACCAGCTTATTACAATAACAAAAAACCCGACCGTTATCAATTATATAATCTCCCCCCATCGATTAAAAAATATCCTCTTCCATTTTTCGTCGCCCCGTCCCCCCGGCCAAACGAGGCGCTAGCTCAGCCCGGTCAGAGCACCGGCCTTTTAAGCCGGGAGTCCCGGGTTCGAATCCCAGCCGGCTCAAATTCCAGAACGCAAAGCCGCCCTTTGGGGCGGCTTTTAAATTAAGCACGTTTTGCGATTCACGACGCCGGCTCGGCCTCGTCTTTATTCAACGCGTTGTAGATCTTCGCGAGCACGGCGCCGTCCATGGCCAGCTCGAAGTGGTCGAGGTCGAAGTAGTAGACCCCGGCTCGAGCGTCCTCGCCGAACGGCCCCACCGCGGACGGCACGGCCACCATGCCGTCGCCGAAGTCGAGCGGCCCCTCGCCCATATAGTTGTCGTACTTGGTGCCGACGACGACGCACACCGGCGGCCTCTTGTAACCCTTGGCCTCGGCGTTGCTTCGCCCCTCCTCGAGCCAGGTGACGAAGCCGCTGTTCTCCTTCATCTCGAACAGCGCCGGGCTCCGGTAGTCGCGGCCGTCCTCCTTGAGGTTACCGAAATTCGGCGTCGCGATGAGGACGAGGTTGGCGACGTCGTAGCGGTACCGCAAGCGCCGCATCTCGAAGTCGGACACGTTGTAGAAGCGGTTCCAGGTATAATCGCGTTTCTCCTTATAGGGGAACTGGTAGTTCTTGCGACCGGGCTGGCCCGATTCCACGTAGTAACGGCAGATGAGGCCGCCGGTGCTGTGGCCGACCAGTATGACCTTGTCCTTAATAAACCTTTCCTTGGTCCATTTTATGACGCGGGCGAGGTCGTACGCCTGGTACTCGAGGGGACGGTTGCGCGAGTCGGGGTAAGTATAGGTAACGACGTCGTAGCCAAGGTCGACCAACCCCTGGCCGTGGCCCACCGCGGAAATGTCGCGTTGCTCGGAGTATATGAAGCCGGCGAATACCTCTACCTCGCCGTGCACGCGCCAAAAGTACGCGTCCGAGGTGCCCATGCCGTGGACCAAAATGACCGGCGGGCCGCCGTAGTCCGGATGGTCGAAGTACTTGATGCGCAGCGGGTAGACGCCGGCGGTGCCGTGGACGCCGAAATTCGTCACGCGGTAGTCGCCGCCGATGCCGGCGAAGAGGCGGTCCTCGGGGGATGGCAGGTCGTCCTGGGTCCCCATCGAGACCAGCATAAAGACGCCGATGAGCAAAACCGGCAGCGCCGCGGCGTCGCGCAGGACGCCGCAGCTTCCGCTATCCGTCAGCCCCGTCATACTTCCGTCCGCCGGCCGTACAGCGGCCCACCCCGGCCTCCGTAAATCGCCGCGACCTCGGCGCCGTACTCGTCGGGGGCGTCGTATATCACCAGCGGCCGCATGACGACCATTTCGCGCGCGCCGCCCAAACGCGCCCCGACCAAAACCAGGTTCGCCGCTTCGCCGGCGCGCGGCTGCACGAAGCGGAGCCGCTCGACGTTGAACCCCTGGTCGCCGAGGGCCGAAAATATCTCGGCCAGCCGACGCGGCTGGTGGACGAAGTAAAACCGGCCGCGTTTCTTAAGCGTGAAGGCCGCCGCCAGCGCGAGCTCGTCGACTGTCAACGTTAGCTCGTGACGGGCCGCGGCCTTCCCGGCGGACGGGTTCAACCGGCCGGCGCCCTCCTCGTAAAACGGCGGGTTGGCGCACACCACGTCGAAGCGGTTGCCGAACATCGGCGGCAGCTGTCGCAAGTCGGCCTCCACGACGGACACCCAGGCCGACGCCTCGTTGGCGACGACGTTCGCCCGGGCGAGCGCGGCCAAATCCGGCTGAAGCTCTACGCCGGTAACGTCGCGGGCGCCCCGGCAGCGCGCGAGGGCGAGGCAGACGACGCCTACGCCGCACCCCGCGTCCAGGACGCGGTCGTCGGGCTCGAAATCCGCCCACCACGCCAACAGGATAGAGTCCAAGGAGAAGCGGTAGCCTTCGCGCGGCTGCGCCAGCACCAGCCGGCCGCCGAAGAGCTCGCACTTATCCGCGGCCTCGGGTTGCGGCGCTTTAACTTCCATCCGCCTTCCCCCCTTCGGCGAGGCCCTCCCGGGGAATAAGTTTCGAGGCCAGCTTCTCGTTGAGGAGGCGGTCGAAGACCGCGGCGGGGCGCTCGGGCGGCGCGCCCGGCCGGGAGGCGGCCGCGGTTATGGCGTCGCGCACCTCTTCGGCCGCAACCTCCACTTCCTCGCGGCGCGCCAGCTCGCGCACGACGAAATAGCGGCTCAGCTCGCGGCGCGCTTCCGCCGTACGCTCGTCGCGGCTCTTGCCGCCCTCCCCCTCGTCGTCCCCGGCCGAAATTTGCTCGACGAAGGCGTCGTCCAGCGGGACGTCGGCGTGGGCGGCGACGTCCTCCACGAAGCGCCGGTACGCGTTAGCGTACGACATCTCCTCGGCTCGAGCCTCCAGCCGCACCTTCAACTTCGCCCGCAAAGCGCCCAAGTCGTCCTCGCCCAGGTCCTTGGCGAACTCGTCGCCCAGCTCGGGCAGAACCCTCTTCTTGACTTCGGCGACCTCCACCGGCGCGTTGACCTTCTTGCCGGCGTGCCTTTTGGAGGGGTAGTCGGCCGGATACTCTACGGCCAGCGCGAACGTATCGCCCGGCGCCTTGCCCATCACCTGCCGCGCGAAGGCATCTTCCTCGTCGCGGACGCCGGCCCACACGCCCACCGTAGGCTGGGAAAAACCTTCGGGCGGTTCCTCGTCGAGAAATTTCAGGATAACGAGGTCGCCGTCAAGGCTGCCGCGCTCCTCCACCGGCTCGAGGCGCGCGTTCGCGGCGCGCAGGTTCTCGAGCCCCTTCGCGAGGTCGTCGTCCGTTACCTCGGGCCGGTCGCGCTTCACGACGAACTTGGCGTAATCGGGCAGCGTTATTTCGGGGAAGACGGCCACCTCCGCGGTGAAGGAGATGGGCCCTTCCTCGGTCGCGGACGCGACGTCATAACGCGGCGAGCCCACGGCGTCGAGGCCGAGCTCGGCGGCGGCGCGCTCGAAGGCCACCGGCACCAGCTCGTCCACCACCGTCTGGAGGACGCGGTCGGCGTAGGAACGCTGGAGGATGCGCCGCGGGACCTTCCCCTTCCGAAACCCCGGGACCTTAACGGTGCGGGCGAGTTCGGCGTAGACCTCCGCCGCCTTGGCCTGCACCTCCGCGGGCGGTATCTCCACGTCGACGCGGACCGTATTCTTGCCTATCTTCTTCGCTTCGGCCATACTTTTCCCATGAAAAGATTTGCGAGAGGCGGGATTCGAACCCGCACGGGCTTACCCACTGGAACCTAAATCCAGCGCGTCTGCCAATTCCGCCACTCTCGCGAATTCGGCCGTCCGCCTTCCCGGCTTGCGGGCCGGATATAATTATATAATAACTCGAGCGCCGCGGCAACCCGCGCGTTGCGCCGCCGTTAGCGCCGGCCCTTTTCAGTGGACTTGTGATAGGCCCCGTGCTACAGTCCAGCGTAAGGGGCAATAGCAGAAGGAGGTCCGGTGAAATGAAGAAGGTAACGACGATTGTGGCCGCGGCGCTGGCGCTGGCGGCCGTTTATGTCTTCGGCGATTGGGTCTACGAGGGCCAGTGGGGCTCCCTCGGCGGCGGCGAAGGCGAATTCCGCAGGCCTAACGGCATCGCCGTAGCCCCGGGGGGCAGGGTCTACGTCGTCGAAACCGCTAACAACCGCATCCAGTACTTCGGCCCTAAAGGTAAGTTCCGCGGGAAGTGGGGCTCGCGAGGCTCCGGTCACGGCGAATTTAAAATGCCCTGGGACGTCGCCGTCGGCGTTAAGGGCCACGTTTACGTGGCGGATACGTTCAACTTCCGGATCCAGCATTTCAACGCCACCGGCTCATTGTATAATATTTGGGGTTCCGAAGGTACAGGCGACGGCCAATTCGAAAGAGCCGTTGGTATCGCGACATCCCCGGACGGCAATAGGGTCTACGTCGTTGACGAGTTTACCTGCCGGGTTCAATATTTCAACCGTTACGGCTTGTACCTCGGCCAGTGGGGCTCTTTTGGCACCGGCGACGGCCAATTCATCGGTCCCGAGGGAGTCGCCGTCGCGCCGAACGGCAACGTCTATGTCGCTGATACCAGCAGCCACCGCATCCAGTACTTCACCTCGAGCGACTCGTTCCTCGGCAAGTGGGGTTCCTTCGGCGCTGGCGACGGCCAATTTAAAACACCTTACGACGTCGCCGTCGCGCCGAACGGTGACGTCTACGTCGCCGACAGCAGCAATTACCGGATACAATACTTCACCGCGTCGGGCTCCTTTCTCGGCAAGTGGGGCTCGCGAGGGTCGGGCAAGGGCCAATTCGAACAACCTTTTAACGTGGCCGTAAACCCCTCGGGCGATCGGGTTTACGTCTCCGATTACGACAACCACTGGATCCAGTACTTTAAGTGGGTCAACGTCGCCGTCACCCCCACGTCGCTGGGCCGCGTGAAGGCGTTGTTCAGGTGAGGGCATACTCCTCAGGAAACGCCCGGTTCGTGCCGGGCGTTTTTTTGTGTCAATTTTGTGTTAAAATTTCGCCGCATTCCGAGTAACTACGAGTAATAGCGGTTAATTATCAAGGAGCGCATAGCGCTGAAATAAAAAGCGGTTACGACGCAACGGGTTGCAACCGCTAAACTTATAAAAGCTGCCTTTAAAGGTACCTAAATCCAGCGCGTCTGCCAGTTCCGCCACTCTCGCGAATTCGGCCGTCAACCTTCCCGGCTTACGGGCCGGATATAATTATATAATAACTCGAGCGCCACGGCAACCCGCCCCAGACGCCCGCGGCACGCCGTAACCCGGGCCGCCGCGGTTGGAAAACGAGGGCCCGCATAAGCGGTCGCGGGTTTATTTTAATTATAACCCAAGGGGTCACGCCGAGTAAAGGGCATTTGCCACTCCGGCCGAGGCCGCCCTCGCCGCCCGGCGTTCGAAGCCCGTTATCCTTACCCCGGCGTAATTTTAATTTGATTTAAACCGCCGAATATGTTAGTTTGTGCGTCAAATTGTTACGAAGCACGGTAATCTCCGCGGAACGGCCTGACCGCGCCGTGAGTTGCCTCGATATTTTATTTAGGAGGTAAAATGCCCCGCCAGTACTTGTTCACGTCCGAAAGCGTAACCGAGGGACATCCCGACAAGGTCGCGGACCAGATTTCGGACGCCATCCTGGACCATATATTCGAACAGGACAAATTCGGGCGCGTGGCGTGCGAGACGACGGTCAATACCGGCCTCGCGCTGGTATGCGGCGAAATCACCACCGACTGCTACGTCGATATATCCAAAATCGTACGGAACACGATAAAAGACATCGGGTATACCGACGCCGAATACGGCTTCGACTTCCTAACCTGCGCCGTGTTAACGTCTATAGACGAGCAATCGCCCGACATCGCCGCCGGCGTCCTCCCCACCGACGCCCGCGAACAGGGCGCCGGCGACCAGGGAATGATGTTCGGGTTCGCGTTGAACGAAACCCCCGAACTGATGCCGTTTCCCATTATGGCGGCCCACAAGCTCGTGCGGCGCCTCGCCGCGGTTCGTCGCGACGGCACGCTGCCCTGGCTCAGGCCGGACGGGAAGTCGCAGGTCACGGTCGAGTACGTCGACGGCCGGCCCTCCCGCGTCGACGCCGTCGTCGTCGCGTGCCAGCACCACCCGGAAGTATCGTCCGAAGAAATACGGACGGACGTCCTCGAGCACGTCGTCGGGCCCGTTATCCCGGCGGAAATGCTGGACGATAATACTAAATATTACGTGAATCCTACCGGCCGGTTCGTATTGGGCGGGCCCCAGGCGGACGCGGGCCTGACCGGCCGCAAGATAATCGTCGACACCTACGGCGGCATGGGACGGCACGGCGGCGGCTGCTTCTCCGGCAAGGACCCCTCCAAAGTCGACCGCTCGGGCGCCTATATGATGCGCCACGTCGCCAAGAACGTCGTCGCCGCCGGCCTGGCGGACCGGTGCGAAGTGCAGGTGGCGTACGCCATAGGCATCGCGCACCCGGTCTCGGTAACGGCGGATACTTTCGGGACAGGCAAGATAGATGACGAAAAAATCGCGACCCTCATCCGCGACCACTTCGACCTCCGGCCGGCGGCCATCATCGATTACCTGGAGCTCCGGCGCCCGATATTCAAGCAAACCGCGGCCTACGGCCACTTCGGCCGCGAGGAGGCCGATTTCACCTGGGAAAAAACCGACCGCGCCGACGAACTCCGCCGCGCCGCGGGACTATAGATAAGCGAGGAGCGACGATGCCGAGCGATATAAAAGACGCCAAGTTGGCTCCGGTAGGAAAGACCAAAATCGAATGGTCCGACCGGCACATGCCGGTCCTGGCGCTCATCCGCGAACGCTTCGAGAGCGACCGACCCCTCGCGGGCCAGCGCATCAGCGCCTGCCTCCACGTAACGACCGAGACCGCCAACCTGGCGCGGACGCTCCAGGCCGGCGGCGCGGATGTGGCGATCTGCGCCTCCAACCCTCTCTCGACCTCCGACGAAGTCACGGCTTCGCTCGTCGAGGATTACGGCGTCTCGGTGTTCGCGGTGCACGACGCGTCGCGGGATTTATACTATAAACACATCAACCAAACCCTCGACCACAAGCCGACCATAACGATGGACGACGGCGCGGACCTGGTTTTCACGGTCCATACCGAACGTCGCGACCTGCTGGAAAACATCCTGGGCGGGACGGAAGAGACGACGACGGGCGTCATCCGCCTGCGCGCCATGGCCGACGACGGCGAATTAGCGTACCCCGTCGTCGCCGTCAACGACGCCCGGACGAAGCACCTCTTCGACAACCGCTACGGCACCGGCCAATCCACCGTGGACGGCATCCTCCGCGCGACCAATATGTTGTTCGCGGGCTCGACGGTGGTCATCGCCGGTTACGGCTGGTGCGGCCGCGGCTTCGCCCTGCGGGCGCGCGGCCTGGGCGCCCACGTGATCGTAACCGAGGTCGACCCGGTGCGCGCCCTCGAGGCCCAAATGGACGGCTACCGCGTTATGACCATGGCGGAGGCGGCGCCGTTGGGCGACCTCTTCGTCACGCTTACCGGCGACATTCGCGTCGTGCGCGGCGAGCACTTCGAGCTGATGCGGGACGGCGCGGTCGTCGCCAACTCCGGGCACTTCAACGTCGAACTCGACCTCGACGCGCTCGCGAAGATGGCCGCATCGCGGCGGACCATCCGGCCCAACGTGGAAGAGTTCACGCTCGCCGACGGCCGGCACATTTACGTGCTGGCGGAGGGACGTCTCGTAAACCTCGCCGCCGCGGAAGGACACCCCGCGGCCGTAATGGACATGTCGTTCGCGAACCAGGCGCTAACGGCGGCGTACCTGAGCGCGAAATCGGATACGCTCGAAAATCTGGTGTACACCGTCCCTCGGGATATCGACGACGAAGTAGCGCGGCTTAAACTCCGCGCCCTCCGCATAGACGTCGACGTGCTGACCGACGAACAGGTGGAGTACCTGGCGTCGTGGCGCATGGGGACGTAGCGGACGGCGCGCCGCAGGTTTAAAGGCGGGTTGACTACCCGCCTTCGTTTTGTATAATCACGGAGGTCGATGAGTAAAAAAGCGCCGAGCGTAAGCGTAAAAACCCTCGCGCGCCGCGTCGAGAGAACGGGCCGGTTCGAAATATTCAGAAAGGTGAAGGCGGCCTCCGTCCACCCCGTCCTCCTCGCCGAGCTGGACCGCGTGCTGTACGATTTCGCCCGCCTCGAGGCGGCCGAGGTGACGCGGCGCTGGTACGCGGACCGGCGCCGCGAGGGCATCCCGACCTCGGAACTGGCCAACGTAACGCTCGCCTACTACGAACGGACGCTGCGCAAGCTGCGGCCCCACTTCGAACTCGACTTCACCTCCGGGGGCGACGAGCGGAGTTGTAGGTACCGGGGCGTGGCGCCGTTCCTGGCCTGGCTCGACCGCCAGCGTAAGATCCGGCCTAAGTCGTTTCAGATATCTTACCTGTCACCATCGACAAACGTACTCGTACAATTGAAAAGTAGCGCCGCCGCGGAACGGTCATATATATGGGCGGCGGGTAACGAGCACGCGCAGCTGGAACGGCTTTTCCGAGCGCTGTACGACGCGCTCTCCTCGTCCGCCGGCAAGTGGACCGGGCTGCGCTCGTGGCAAGCCAACTTGACGTACGCCAGCGTCTGCGCGCTCACGTGCGCGTCGGGCGTCGCACTCAAGCTCCACGATTCGTCGTGGCCCGCGGTTATAGGCGCCGCCGCGCTGGTCGACGTCGTCGTCGCGTCGGGCCTGATATTTCTCTTCCGTCAAGCCTGGCCGCAAGTCCAGTATCGCTTCGAGGGCGTCGGCGCCGACGGCCGGAGGCCCCGTGCCCTATTGCGCGGCGCGTACTTGGCGGCCGCGGCCGCCCTATTCGCCGCCGGCTCCTGGGCCATCCTTACCTCTTTCGTCCGCATCGTGTGGTGAAAGGCTCGTCGTCAAACCCGGGCGCGTGGGCCGTCGCCGGCCTGCGCGCGGTGTGGGCCGCGCTAATGGCGTGCGGTCGGGGCGTCGCGGCCGTCGCGCGTTACTTGTGGACCAGGCCGCGGCGCACGAAGCTAAAGGGTGCGGCGGCCGCGGCGGCAGTAGTCGTCCTCGTCCTGACGCCCTTCGATAAAGGCGACGCCGGCGTCGTCCTGCTTCCCACCGACGGCACCGAAATCACGCTCCCCCATACGCTGCTCGAAGGAAAACTGTACAAGTTAATCGTCAGCGGGACGTACGTCGGCGCGAGCGACGGCCGCCGCTACGACGCGGAGTTCGTGACGGAGAGCGACCCCTTCGACACGCCGCGCTCGTCGCTGGTCATAGACGACCGCCTGGCGACCGCCGACCTTCGCGACGAGGCCAACCACCGCTATACGTACTACGTCGCGGGACGAGGCCGCGCCGTCCGCCTCCGCCTTACGGACCGGCTTACGGCGGGCGGCCCCGAGGGCGGGTACTTCGACAACGAGGGTTTTCTGGAGGTAGCGCTCGAGGAGGCCGACTTCCGGTTCTTCGCCGACGACGAGCCGGGCCGTCAATCGCCGGCCATCGTCTTCCGCTACTCGCTCGAGCCGCCGCCGCGCCCCGGCGACGTGGTGCGGATGGAGGTATTCGCCCGCAAGCCCGGCGGCGGCCGCGAGAAGGTCTTCGACGCCGCCAGCGACGGCTACGTCGACCCGGCGGCGGGTTTCCCGCTCCGGCTAGGCACAGCTCCCGTAAACAAGTTCACCTGGTACGGGATAGCGAACAAAGGGGCGCACGCCTACCAACCGCTGCCGCCCGGCCTGTACGACGCGCGGCTGTCGGTCCGGGCCGGCGACGACGTCTTCTACGCCTTCCCCCCCAACGTCAAATCGGAGTTTTTGACCGTCGCCGTCCTGCCGGCCTCGTCGGACCCGCGGTACAACCCCCGCCCCGTAATCGCCCAAGACGACCGCGGCCGCAACGCGTTTCCCTACTACAGCCCGCGGGCAACTCACCCTATCCTGGGGCCGCTCGAAGGCGTCGAAAACATTTACGCCCTCGGCGAAGAGTACGACGAGCCGACGTTCCTTTACTATTCGCCCGCCGGCGCCGACGGCGCAGCCGTCGCTTCCGGCGCCGTCTTCTACGTCAAGCGCGCCGTGAACCTGGCGCTGGCGACGCTGGCCGAGTGCGACCCGGCCTACGAATACACGCCGCTGCGCAACATCTCCGGCGTCTACGACGACGAGCTGGTGGCCAAACTGGTCGAGCTCCGCAAGCGGTTGCCGTACGACACCTCGGGTGAGGAGCGCATCCTCGACGACGTGAACAACTTGCCGCCGGCTCGAGGCTACGCCGCGACCGACGAGGAGCTGGGCCGCATTTTGGGCCGGCCTACGCTCGAGCACCTGTTAAATTTAAAATTTGCGATACGAGGTTTTCCAACCGAGCTGCCGCTGCGCGAGTTCGACAACTACAAAGCGCACGACGAGAGCGACCCCTACCACAGCCTCTACCATACCTTCTGGGAGGTGGGAGGCCGGGTCAACGCCGAGAGGCGGCGCTACAGCTCGCCGCCCGCCTCGGGCGCGCCGACGCCCGGCAAAAAGTACGACCCCTCGGACGCCGACTTCGTCGCGATACTTATGGCGATATCGTATCAGGAATGCGGCTTCGTGCACACGCTGTCGGACGGCATCTGCTACCGCGTGGGGCGGGGCCGCGGCTCGGCCACCGGCTACATGCAGTGCACGGCGGACCTCATCAAGGGGACGAACTACAAGATAACCTTTCCCACCGCCGACGGCCTGGTCGCCACGCGCATAAACCGCCTGCCGTATAACTCGCGCTACGCAGTGCGCAACGTCGCCCGCTTCAACGTCGAGATCGGCGCGCAATTTTTGCGGGAGGTCGTCGACCAGGCCAACAGCGCTTCGTTCGGCAAAACCTTCGCCCGGGCGACGACGGGGGACGGCGTGCTGTCGTGGGCGTCGGCCGAGGGGCGGGTTAACCGCGTCAAGCTCGCCGGCGCGATGTACAACGCCGGCCCGGGCGCGATGCGCGTAATCATAACGGAAGTCTACGACGACCCGGCGACGCCCGGTCGAAACGAGGGCGTCGACTACTTCGTGGAAGATTGCGAAGGGGATCTCTCGCCGTTCCTGGCGCGCTTCCGTAAGGACCTTTACGAGTACTCGCGGGGCCGGAAGAGGTTCCCCCTCCAAAAGAAAGGCGCCGCCGGCACCGAGCGACTCCAAAGGCTCATCAGGTGGCTCGGCCCCTTCTGGCACAAGAAATACGAGGGCATCAGCTGGGAGGAAGCGGCGCTGATAAAGCTCGACCGCGAGGTCATACCGTACGTCGACGGCCTGGCGACGAATTTTATAAACTTCCGAAAAAACGACGCGTATTACTTCAAGGCCAGGAATTTCTACGGCCTGTGGCACCGGCCGGAACGCGTCCCGAGCATCGCGGACGTTATCAGGCCGGCGCGAGGGATACGCCGCCGGCCTTGATCGTAGACCTCGTCCCCGCGGGCGGGCGGTTTAAGGCGTGCGCCCGAGCTCGGCCGCGCTCGACGGCTCGAGCGCGTAACCCTCGCCCAGCTTGAAATCGATCGTCTCGTCGAGCGTGATCGCGTTCCCCCTCTTTACCATAACGTGGTGCCGCCCCAACGGGATGCCGAGTCCTTCGGCCGGCGCGTCCGCCACGTAGTTGCCGTCTACGAAGACCTTCCCCCCCTCGCCTCCGACCGCCAAAACCGCCGGCGGCGCGCCTCCCTCCGGAGCGACTTCGACTTTGACGGATTCGAGCTCGGCCGCCGCCTCCAACGCTACGTTCGTCGCCGCCACGTGGGCCGGCTCGGCGTACGCGTACTTCGGCAGGCGCGCCACCGCCCACTGGACGCCGTAGATTACGAACGCCGCGAATGCCGCACCGGCGATCGCTATGACGAGGTTGCGCGGCCGGCGCAGGCGATGGCTGAGCCTGCGCTTACGGATCTCGTAACCGGCCTCCAGCTCTTTTCGAATTAAAGGGTCTTGCGATATATCCCCCGGCGAGTCGGCCCTCTCTCGCCGAACGCTCTTGCGGGCCGCGGCCAACGTCTCCTCGAAGTAGCTCGGCTTGTCGCCCGTCACCGGCTCCACGTCGTAGACTTCTATCTCGACGTCGGCCGGGGCGTCGACCTCGAGTTCCGCGCCGCATTCGCCGCAACTCGTCGCGTCGCCCGGATTCTCTGCTCCACATAGAATACAGCGTCTAGCCATCTCGGACCGCATCTTTCTCACTCGATAGCTGAACCTGGCCGGCCCCTTCCGCGAAGCGGGCCAACATCGCCAGCGTTACGTCCTGGACCGCCGCCCCCTCGCCGACGGTAAAGGTCACCGAAGTCTTGCCGCCCCGCCCCGCCCTCACGTCGACGCCGGTCACTTCGGTCGGGACGTCGGCGGTAGACGCCCGCTCGAATTGGCCCTTGCCGAATTCCAACCTCACCGACGGGCCGCTTATGTCGACAACGCGGACGCCGGCTCGAGCTCCACACAGACTTATTTTTCGCACCGCCAATAAATGGTCCACCGCCGCCGGCCGCGGCCCGAAGCGGTCGCGGAGCTCCTCCGCCAGACCCGCCACCGCGTCGTCGTCGCCGGCCTCGCTCAGCCGTCGGTAGATGCCGAGCCGCTGTCTCTCGTCCGGAATATACGACGCCGGTATGAACGCGTCAAGGTCCAAGCGCACGTTCACCTCCGCCGGCCGGAGCACTTCCTCTCCCTTCAACCTGGCGACCTCGGCGGCCAATATCCGTGTAAAGAGCTCGAGCCCCACGGCCGCCAAGGCGCCGCTCTGCTCCGGCCCCAGCAGGTTGCCGGCGCCTCGGATCTCGAGGTCGCGCATAGCGAGGCGGAAGCCGGAACCGAGCTCGGTGGCGTCCTTGAGGGCGGCCAGCCGCTGGCGCGCGGCGTCGGTGAGGACGTTGCTCGGCGGCGTGAGCAGGTAGGCGTACGCCCGAGCGTGGGAGCGACCCACCCGCCCGCGCAACTGATGGAGCTGACTCAAGCCGAAGCTGTCGGCGCGGTTGATTACTATGGTATTCACGTTCGGGAAGTCCAGCCCCGCCTCTATTATGGCGGACGAAACCAGCACGTCGAACTTGCCATCGGCGAATTCGTGCATGATGCGCTCCAGCTCGCGCTCCTTCAGCTGGCCGTGGGCCACGCCGAACCGCGCCTCCGGCACCAGGCCCCGCAAGTAATCCGCCACGCCGTCGATGGTCTGCACGCGGTTGTGGACGAAGAATACCTGGCCTCCCCGGCCCAGCTCGCGGGTGACGGCGTCGGCAATGAGGTCCTCGTCGAAGGGCGCGACGACGGTGTGGATGGGCAAACGCTCCAGCGGCGCGGTCCCGATGAGCGAGAGGTCGCGCAGGCCGGCGAGCGCCATGTGTAGCGTGCGCGGTATGGGCGTGGCGGTGAGCGTCAAAACGTCGACCAGCTTACGCATCTCCTTGATGCGTTCCTTGTGGGCGACGCCGAAGTGTTGCTCCTCGTCCACGACCAGCAGGCCCAGGTCCGCGAAGGATACGTCGCGCGAGAGGAGGCGGTGGGTCCCGATGACGACGTCGACCTTGGCGGCCGCGAGCTCCGCCAGTATCTCCTTCTGCTCTTTGGGCTTTTTGAAACGGCTCAACATCTCGACCCGTACGGCGAAGGGGGCCAGGCGCTCGCGGAAAGTCGAGTAGTGCTGGTCGGCCAGCACCGTCGTCGGGACCAGGACCGCGACTTGCTTGCCGTCGGCCACGGCCTTGAGGGCGGCCCGCACCGCGACCTCGGTTTTGCCGAAGCCGACGTCGCCGCATACCAGCCGGTCCATGGGTTTGGCGGCGGCCATATCCTCCGCCACTTCCTCTACGGCGCGGAGCTGGTCCGGCGTCTCGGCGTAGGGGAAGGTCTCGGCGAGCTCCAGCTCCCACGACGGCTCGCCCACGAAGACGTGGCCGGGACGGGCGGCCCGGGCGCCGTAGATGTCTATCAGCTTGCGCGCGAGCTTCTCGGCCGACTTCTTGGCGCGGGAACGGGCGCGCCGCCAGGAGGCGCCGCCCAACCGGTCGAGGGCCCTGGTCCTGGGGTCGCCGCCCACGTACTTGTACACGACGCGCAGATTGTAGACCGGGACGTAAAGGCGGTCGCCGCCCTCGTAGGTGAGCGTGATGAACTCCTCCCGGTGGTCGCCCACCGGAAGGGTGGCGAGCCCTTCGAACCGCCCCACGCCGTGGTCGGCGTGGACGACGAGGTCGCCGGGCTCGAGGTCGAAAGCGGAGGTTATCTTCACGGCGTCCTCGCCCGGTTCAAAGCGGGGGGCGTGCCGCCGGCGCGCCGCGGGCCTGCGTCCCAACACTTGGCTGGCGGGGAAGACGGCCAGGCCTACGTCCTCCCACACGAAGCCCCGCCGCGAGGGTTTGACGTCGTATTGCAGCGGCAGCTCGTCGGCGCGGCCGGCGACGATCTCCCGGAACCGCTCGCCCTGCTCGGAGCGGTCGACGTGCACCACCGCCCGGCCCCGGCGCCCGAACGCGCGCACCTCGTCCACGAACAAATCCAGCCGCCCGGCGAGGTGGTCGACTTCGCGGGCGTGGAAATTGGCGCCGTCCCCCGCCGCGCCGGCCTGCACCGTCAGAACGTTGCCGCCCGCCCGAGCGAAAGCCGCTAAAAATTCGTCGAAATCGATAAAGAGTTCGTCGGGGCGCGGAAAGGGAAAGGAGGGCTTTGCGGGTTCGCCGGCCTCCGCCGCGGCCGCGGCGACGCCATCGGCGTCGTACAGGACCAGCAGCGGCGTCCCCCCGAAGTAGTCGGCGACGGTAGCCGTCTCGTTAAATAGAAAGGGCAAGAGGTTCTCGACGCCGTCGACGTACCGGTGCACGTCCAGCGCTTCGTACGCCACTTCCGCGGCGTCGTCGCCGAAGCGCGAACGGATAATTCGCACCGCGCGGTTCACGCGCTCGGGGGAAAGGACCACTTCCCGCGTGGGGTAGACAGCGAGCTCGCCCAGCTCGCCGGCGCGCCGCTGCGTCGACACGTCGAAGCCGCGCACGGACTCGACGTCGTCGCCGAATAGCTCGAGGCGCGCCGGCCCCTCGGCGCCCGCCGGGAAGATATCCAGTATCGCGCCGCGGCGCGCGAATTGAGCCGGCCCCTCCACCATGCCCACGCGCTCGTAGCCGAGCCACGGCAAGTACCGCTCGAGCGCGGCTAAATCCAACGTATCGCCGGCGCGGTACCGCCGGACGGCGCGCCGGAGCGTATCGGGCGGCGCCAGCCGCCAGCGGAAAGCCGCGGCCGACGCCACGCACCACGGCCGCCCCTCCGCCAGCGACAAAAGCGCTTTGACGCGCGACGCCGACGTCTCGAGGCTGGGCGACACGGCCTTGAGCGGAACGACGTTGTGCGGCTCGAGCAGCGCGGCCTCCTCGCCCGCGTAGCTCTCGCCGTCCGCCGCGAACGCCTCCGCCTGCTCGGCGGTCGGCGTCAACGTCAGCACCGAGACGTCGAGCTCGCGACGCAGCGCGGCGACGAACAACGCCGCGGCGCCGCCGGCGAGGCCGCCCACGGGGACGGTCCGGCCGCGGCCCGCGCGCAGCTCGTCTGCGACGTCGCGAAATACGGCGTGGCGGGCGACTTTTTCGCAATAATCCATAGGAACAGAAGCGGGAAAAATACTTCTTTAATTATAACATATGTCCCCTTTCGACGGCCACTTGGGAAGCCACCCCCGGCCTTAACCCTTGACTGGGCAACGCGTTATGTTATGCTTGCGAAACGATGGCCCCGATGAAGCGTCGCATCGCGAAGAATACCACCGCCCTCCTCGCCACCCGGATCATCAACCAGGTGGCGGGCTTTTTACTGGTGGTATACGCCTCCCGGCGGTTGGGGGTCGAGGACTTCGGCAAATATTCCTTCGTCGTAGCCTTCTACCTGACCTTCGAGTTGATATCCTTCTTCGGCCTGCAGAACTATCTCCCGCGGGAGATAGGCCGGCGGCGGGAGGAGGCCGGGAAGTACTTCGTCCACGCCGCGGTCCTGGTGGGCGGCGCGGCGCTGGTGCTGGTCGCCGTGATGAACGGCGCGGCCGCGGCGTACGGCCTGGGGCGGGATACCTACCTCGCCGCGGTCGTAGCCTCGCTGGGCCTCGTGCCGGCGTCGCTGGGCGCCGCGGCGGAATCCTCCTTCATAGGCATCGAGAAGGCGGAGTTCATAACGCTGCTCGCGTTCGTCAAGCGCACGCTGGTAACGGCCATAAGCATACTGGTCTTGTGGCTCGGGTACGGCGTGGTGGGCCTGCTCGTCGTGCGGGCGGCGGTGGAGTTCGCGTCGGCGTCTTTTTCGGTGCCGCTGTGCGTGTGGCAAACGCGCGCCGGGCGCGTTCGCCTCGACTGGGCGTTCCTTCGCCGGCTGCTGCGGGGCGCTACGCCGTTCGCGGGCCTCGCGGTCCTGGCGTCGATATATTGGCGCCTCGACGTCCTCTTGCTGCAACGGATGGTGGGGCCCGCCGAAGTCGGCATCTACTCGGCGTCGTATCGTTTGATGTTCCTACTGACGCTCGTTCCGGAATCGTTCATGAACGCGGTCTACCCCAACATGGCGCGGACGTGGCGCGAGGACCGGCCGCAGTTCGTCCGCCTGGCGGAGCGTTCGCTGCGGTACCTGGTCGCGTTCGCGCTTCCGGCGGCTGTGGGCGCGTACGTATTGGCCGAACCGGTGGTCCTGCTTATTTACGAGGTGGACTTCGCGCGTTCGGTGGCGGTGCTCTCCCTCCTGATATTCGCCGTTATCCCCATCTATATGAATAACGTCTTCTACCGAGCGCTGTTCGCCGCGGAGCAGCAATTCAAAAGCGTCTTCATATTGGTCGTAAACATTTTGGTAATGGCGGCGAGCGGGATCTGGCTGATACCGCGCTGGGGGGCGGTGGGAGCCGCGGCCGCGCTGCTGATATCGCTGACGGTGGCCCTGGTCCAGAATTACCTCTTCACCTTCGCGCTCGTCTACCGGAGCCGGCTGGGCGGCGCCGCGGCCCGAACGGCCGTCGCGGCCGCGGTGATGGGCGTCGCTATATGGGCCGTACGGCCGTTCCTGCCCTGGCCCTCGCTTATCGTGATCGGCGCCGGCCTCTACGTACCCCTGTTGTTCCTGTTGCACACGTTGGGGGGCGAGGATGTCGCGGCTATAAAGGAGATCCTCGGCTTCGGCGGCCGCAACCGCGAGGCCGGCTCGGCCGGCAAAGGCGAGTAAAAAAAAACTATACTTTCGGCAAGAACTATGTTAGCGTAATCCAACGTCAAGGGCCGCGAACGGGCGATGCGACCGATAAATACCTCTTAGCTATGGCCGAAAACAAAACGACGCTCGAGCCGAGGTGGCTCTGGTACGCGATTTCTTTTATCCTGCCCGTCGTAGGCATACTCTTGGGTATTATCTACCGCCGCAAAGAAGCGCCCGAAAGTAAAGAATTCGGCAAAAGAACCACAATCGCGGCCATCGTCGGCGTTGTAGCTTGTTTGACCTTCTATGTCGTTTGGTTATTCGTGCTCGGCGCCGCGGAATGGATGAAATAAGAGAGAAGCGATGAGTAACGGCGAAAAACCGCTCGAGCCCGCCTGGCTGTGGTACGGCCTCTCTTTCATAATCCCGATATTAGGAATAATATTGGGCGCTATTTA
>JAUWLW010000063.1 GCA_030613505.1 Candidatus Zixiibacteriota bacterium | reverse complement strand
ATACGCGATTTCCTCGAAATCGCTCTCCTCGCCGAGGAATCGGTTCGTCCACTTCCACCTCTCGATGAAGTGCGCGAAATCGGCGTAATCGAGCCTTTCCCGCAAGTCGTCGACGGTCTGGATGCCCGGCTCGGTCCCGGCCCGCCGGATGAACCGGAGCAACGTCTCGAGCGAAATCGCCCCCTCCAGGTGGAGGTGGAGCTCCACCTTGGGGATTTTTATCGCGAATTCGCTTAGTTCTTCTGCGGCGCTGAGATTCATAGTTTACAGCCAAGACGAAAAAGCCGGCCGGGGGGGCCGGCGCGCGATTGCCATCAACGTACGTGTTTAGTTCCCCCGAAACTGCTATTTTTTTAGGGAAACTTTTTTTTGTAAACGCCGAAATATTCCCTGATCCCGTGAAACGCAATCCAGTCGCCTTTAGGGCTCCACTTAGGATCCACAGCCCACCATTCGTTTTCTCCCCGGGGCGTACCCACGAACTTCGTAGCCCGGCCGGTAGCGGCGTCCATTAAATATATATCGTAGCCTTCGCCTACCTGTTTAACGAAAGCGAGTCGCTCTCCGAACGGGTGCCAAGCCGGGTCCATACCTTCCGTGACGAACTTCTTCTTTTTCTTGTCCTTAATATTTACCGCCCAAATTTCGAACCTGTGGCCCGGTAAACGCTTCGTGTAAAAAACGTTTTCGCTATCGGGGCTCCATTCCGGGTCTAATACGTCGCCCGGCGGTACCAATTCTATCGTTTCTCCTCCCGCGGCAGGTACGATACAAATAATCTCGGCGTGCGTTACGAACTTTGTATAAGCTATGTACTTCCCGTCGGGCGACCACGCGGGGTCGCCGGCGTGCTGGTCCAAAAATAAGCTTGTCCGCCCGCCGGGGAACTCCACTTTATAAAGTTTTGTTTTATTCTCCGTCCATTCGTAACCCTCGTAAATAATCGTTTCGCCGTCCGGCGACCAATTCAAGTCGTAAACCTCCATCTTAGGCTCGGGTTTAATATCCCCCTTATTTTTCCCGTAGGGGTCGCAGTAATATATATAAGGGCCGAACCCTACCGCAATAACGTCCTTGGAACTCCACGACGGCTCGCCGCTTACGCCCAGCAAAACAGGAATAACGCCGTCGGCTTCGGGTTCTTCGCCGCCGCAACCCAAAACAAAGAAAATAAATAATATAAACGCGACCCTATTCACTTCGCTCCTCCCGGAAAACTCTACAACAACTTCCTCTCCCGTGCCGCGCGCTCCAGCTCCTCGCGGAAGTCGGGGTGGGCGATGTTCAACATCTCCCTGGCGCGCTGCTGAAGCGAGCGGCCGTGCAGCGACGCGACGCCGAACTCCGTCACGACGTAATGCACGTCGGCGCGGTTGGTCACGACGCCGGCGCCGGGCCTTAGCGTGTTGACGATGCGCGAGACGTCGCCGCCCTTGGCGGTGGAGGGCAGCGCGATTATGGGCCTGCCGCCCTTCGAGTACGCCGCGCCGCGGATGAAATCCACCTGGCCGCCGAAGCCGGAGTATATGTGGGTCCCGATGGAGTCGGCGCACACCTGGCCTGTGATATCCACCTCGATAGCGGAGTTGAGCGCCACCTGCTTCTCGTTCCGGGCGATGATGAACGGGTCGTTGACGTAATAGGTGGGGTGGAACTCGAATACCGGGTTGTTGTCGACGTACTCGTTGAGGCGGCGGCTGCCCAGGATGAAGCCGGCGATGACCTTGCCGCGATGAAGCGTCTTGCGGGCGTTGGTGACGATGCCCTTCTCGAGGAGGTCGATGACGCCGTCGGAGAACATCTCGGTGTGGACGCCGAGGTCCTTGTGGCTGCCCAGCGACGCCAGCACCGCGTCCGGAATTTCGCCGATGCCCATCTGCATGGTGGAGCCGTCCTCGATGAGCTCCGCGACGTAGCGGCCTATCTTCAACGACGTTTCGGATACCTCCCCCGCTCCCGGCATCTCCTTCAGCGGCTCGTCTATCTCGACGATGTGCGTCAGCTTGCGCATGTGGATGAACGAGTCGCCCAGCGCCCGCGGCACCCGGGGGTTTATCTGCGCGATGACGTTCCGGGCCTTCTCCGCCGCGGGCTTGGTGACGTCCACGCCGGCGCCGAAGGAGCAAAAGCCGTGCTCGTCCGGCGGCGAGAGGTTGCACAGGACGACGTCCACGTCGTAGAAACCTTCGAGTATCAGGTTGCCTATTTCGTAGAGATAAATGGGGATGTACTCGGCGCGGCCCTCGTTCACCGCCTCGCGGGCGTTGGGGCCGGTGAAGTAGGCCACGTGGCGGAAGTGCGGCGCCATCTCGGGCGCCATATACGGCGCGGGGCCGAAGGTCAAGAGGTGCCACACCTTCACGTTTTCCAGCTCCGGCGCCCGGGCCGTCATGGCCTCCACCAGCGTTATAGGCTCGGCGCAGCCGGGGTGGATGTGCACGTTGTCGCCCGATTTTATGACCTCGACCGCCTCGGCCGCGGTCGTCCGCTTGTTCTTGTAATCTTCGAGCCAACTCATTACCATGGTCGTCGCTCCGCGAACGCCCGGGCCGTTAGCCGCCGATAATTTCGTCGATGGGCGTATACTCGAGACTGAATAGATCGCACAGGCGGGGATGGGTGCAGACGCCGCCGTGGTAGTATATCCCTTTACGCAAACCCGCCTTCCGACGCGCCGCCTCCGCCACGCCCGACGCCGCCACTTCGGCCAAATATTCCTTGAGGTTGTTATTGAACGCGTACGAGCAGGTGCGCGGCACCGCGGAGGCGATGTTGGGCACGCAATAGTGGGTGACGCCGAATTTCTCGAACACTGGGTCGGCGTGGCTCGTGGGCCGGCTGGTCTCGACGCAGCCGCCCTGGTCGATGGCGATATCCATCAGGACGGCGCCCGCCTTCATCGAACGGACCATCTCCTCCGTAACCAGCATGGGCGGCCTGTCGCCGTGGACGTAGGCCGCGGTTATGACGACGTCGGCGTACTCGCACGCCCGGGCTATATTGGGAGCCTCCGCCATGTGGGTGATGACAGCCGGCACCACGGCCTCGCCCCGTCTTAAATTGGCGACCGCGCGGTCGAAGAGGTGGGTTTGGACGCCCAGGGCGGCGAAGGACTTCGCCGCCGTGGTCCCCACGTTGCCGGCGCCTACGATGGCCACCGCCACCGGCGGTATGCCGGGGAGGTTGGCGAGGGCGACGCCGCGCCCCCCCTCGTAATGGGACAGGTAGCGGCCGGCGATGCTGGGCGCCATGTGGCCCACCAGCTCCGATATTATCTTCATCACCGGGAACTCGCCGCGCTCGTCCTCCAAGATCTCGTAGCCGATGGCCACGACCTTCTTGTCCAACATCGCCCGCACGGCCTCGTCCACCTGGGCGCCGAGCTGAATGGCGCTGAAGACGACGGCCCCCTCGTTCATCAACGCTATCTCGTCGACGGCGGGCGGCTGCACCTTGGCCACGACTTCGGCTCGGCCGTAGACCTCCTGCGGCGAGAAGACGACCGTCGCGCCGGCCTTCTCGTATTCCTCGTCCGTAAAACCGGCGTCGGCGCCGGCCTTCGTCTCCACGAAGACGCGATGGCCTTCCCGCGTATACGCGTACGCGCCCATGGGCGTCACCGCCACGCGCGTCTCCGCCGACGTCTGCTCTTTGGGGATTCCGATATCCATAACTACTCCTCCCGGGCGTCCGCCGGGACGTGCCCAAGACATTTTATACATGTTTATAATATTTAACCGAGTTGCGGTCAACCTTAATTTTGGTAAATCCGGCGAGGCCGGAAATCCAGCGTTGCCTTAAAAAAACGCGGACTTTGTGTAGGATTTCACTTGACACCCCGCCGCGGTTATCTTACATTTTACGAGCGTTGCCGCTTCCTAGGCGGAGCGCCGGCCGACGCGACGGCCTGAAGTTCGCGCCTGCCCTTTCCACCTGCTCCTTGCCCGAGCGTACCGCCGCTTGCTTAGGCCCATACCCCTTAACGGGGCGTGGGCTTTTTTGTCCCACTCCGTTTACGTTACGAACGATGACCATATCCAAAACCGACCCCAACTTCAAACACGAGGTCGCCGCGGAGCCGGGCGGCGAAGCCATAAAGTACTGCTTCGCTTGCGGCACCTGCACCGCGGCCTGCCCCGTCCGCGCCATCGACGAGCGCTACAACCCTCGCAAGATAATCCGTATGATCCTCCTGGGCCTGCGCGACCGCGTCCTGGAGTCGGATTTCATCTGGTTGTGCTCGACGTGCTACTCGTGCGAGGAGCGCTGCCCGCAGGACGTCTCCTTCGCCGAGATAATCACCGCGGTGAAGAATATCGCCGCGCGCGAGGGCAAGCTCCACCCGGCGTACGTGACCCAGCTCGAGCTCCTCAAGCAGTTCGGCCGCCTGTACGAGCTGGAGGAGTTCGACAACAAGAAGCGCGCCAAGATGGGCCTCGCCGAGCTCAAGACCACCTGCGACGAGGTGGGCAAGTTGCTGGAAGAATCGTAACGCTCTAATCTATGGAAAACAAGTACGCTCTCTTCCTCGGCTGCACCATCCCGCTGCGCGGCCGCCAATACGAGAAGTCGGCCGTCGAGGTCGCGCGCCTCTTCGGCGCCGAGCTCGAGCCCCAGCAGGACTTCGCCTGCTGCGGCTTCCCCATCAAGTCGGCGACGCGGGAGGGGACGCTGCTGTTGGCCGCGCGCAACCTGGCCGTCGCGGAGGAGGCGGGGCTGGAGGTCCTGGCGCTGTGCTCGAGCTGCGCGTCGGTCCTGGCCGAGACGGCGGAGGAGCTGGCCGAGGACGACGACCTACGCAAAAAGGTCAACGAGAAGCTCGCCAAGGTGAATCGTAAGGTCGAGAGGCCGCCGCGGGTCCGCCACTTCGCGCGGTGGCTCTACGAGGAGATCGGGCCGGAGGCGATTAAGGAAAAGGTCGTCGCGCCGCTGGCCGACTTCCGCTTCGCCGTCCACTACGGCTGCCACTACCTCAAACCCTCCTGGGCCTTCCACGACGCCGAGGACCCGGAGGCGCCCCATTCCATCGGCGAGCTGCTGCGGGCGACGGGGGCCGAGGTCGTAGAGTACGCCGAATACAAGAAGTGCTGCGGCGGCGCGCTGTTGGGCATCGACGCGGACATCTCTCTCGCCATGGCCGGCGAGAAGCTGTCGCGCGTCAAGGCCGCCGGCTCGGACGCCGTCGTCCTCGTCTGCCCGTTCTGCGCCGTGATGTACGACGACAACCAGAAAAAAATAGCCGCCCACATCGAGCAGGAGCTCGACCTTCCGGTCCTCTTCCTGCCGCAGGTGCTGGGCCTCGCCCTCGGCCTTTCGGCCAAAGATATGCAGCTCAAGCTAGCCAAGAACAAGTGTGAGAAGTTGATAGCAGCGTTCGCGGAGCCTTAACCCGAGGAGGAGAAGTAGCTACATTCAAACATTTCGCGTACGGCTCCAATATGTGCGCATGTTGGCTCAAACGCGATATCGACTCGGGCCGATTTCTATACCGAGCCGAGCTGAAGGGATGGAAACTCGTATTCAACAAGAAAAGCGAAGACGGTTCCGCGAAGGCCAACATAGAAAAAAGCGAAAAAGGTATTGTGCGAGGCGTAGTATACGAGATCGACGAGGCTGAGAGGAAACTATTGAACGATAAAGAAGGTAAATACAAGCCCGTAGAAGGTTTACGGGTAAATTTGGAAGACGGTTCGACAGAAAAAGTCCTAACTTATCAATCGGACCATAAAACGGGGGAACCGCCGTACGAATGGTATCTCAAACTCATTATTGGCGGAGCAAAGGCCCACGGTTTACCCAAAGAATATATAAAGACGTTAGAAAGCATAAACACGAAACCCATACCAATTAAAGATTAGTGTCGAAATGGCCTCCGAAAATAAATGTAAAGGCGTCGTAGGGGCCGCGATGGTGGTGGGCGGCGGCGTCGCCGATCCGGTGGCTTAGGAACGCTGTAAACGCGAGGAGGTAAAAATATGGACGCGCTTGAGCGCATATCGGTAAACCCCGACGTATGCCACGGAAAGGCGTGCATCAAAGGGACGCGGATTATGGTTTCGGTAATCCTCGATAACCTTGCGGCGGCGTTGACGGCCGAAGAGATAATAAAAAGCTATCCGTCCCTTACGAGAGAGGATATACAAGCGGCCGTCGCTTACGCCGCCGAACTCGCGAAAGAACGGTCCGTCCCGATAGGGAGTTAAAAGTTGACGCGTTTGAAGTTGGACGAAAACCTACCCGCGGACTTAACGGCGTTATTCATCGCCGCCGGGCACGCCGCCGAAACGGTAATCGGGGAAGGGTTGGGCGGAAAGTCCGACGCAGAGGTTTTTTCGTTTTGCCGGACCGAGGGTTTAATTTTAGTCACGTTGGACTTGTCGTTTGCTGATATAAGGGAATACCCGCCGGGCACCCACGCCGGTATAATAGTCCTCCGCTACGCGAAGCAAGATAAAGATTACGTTATTAATAACGTCCGAGGATTGATACCGCGTTTGGATAAAGAACCCCCCGCCGGCGAAATCTGGATCGTAGAGGAAGCTCGCATCCGCATCCGCGGCGAGGAATAATGGTTAACACCTCATCCGAAACCCCTTGTAACGCCATAGGCGCGGCGATGGTGGTGGGCGGCGGCGTCGCCGGCATCCAGGCCGCGCTCGACCTGGCCAACGCCGGCGTCAAGGTATACCTCGTCGAGAAGGGCGCCGCCATCGGCGGGACGATGGCCCAGCTCGACAAGACCTTCCCCACCAACGACTGCTCGATGTGCATCCTGGCGCCCAAGCTGGTCGAGGCCGGCCGCCACGAGAACGTCGAAATTCTCACGCTGGCCGAACTCGAGAAGCTGGAGGGCGAGGCGGGCAACTTCACCGCCCACGTCCGGCGCCACGCCCGCTACGTCGACCTCGACGCCTGCACCGGCTGCACCGACTGCGTCTCCGTGTGCCCGGTGGAGTACCCGGACGAGTACGAGGTGGGCCTGGTCCAGCGGCGCGCCATCTACCGACCGTACGCCCAGGCCATCCCCAACTGCTTCGCCATCACGAAGCGCGGCAAAGCGCCGTGCCGCAGCGCCTGCCCCGTCGACCAGGCGGCGCAGGGCTACGTCGCCCTCATCGCCGAGGGCAAATTTAAAGAAGCCCTCGCGCTCATCCGCAAGCAGAACCCGCTCCCCGGCGTGTGCGGCCGCGTGTGCCATCACCCCTGCGAGGAGGAGTGCCTCCGCGGCGAGGTGGACGCGGCGGTATCCATCCGCGCGCTCAAGCGCTTCGCCGCCGACTGGGAAGTCGCCAACGAGCCGGAGTACTCGTACGTCGACGACTACGAAATTGAGAAGAAGGCCGAGCGCGTGGCCGTCGTCGGCGCGGGGCCCGCGGGCCTCACCTGCTCCCACGACCTCGCCTTCGCCGGCTACGAGGTCCACATCTTCGAGGCGCTGCCGTTCGCCGGCGGCATGCTGCGCGTCGGCATCCCGACCTACCGCCTCCCCCGCGACGTGCTGGACCGCGACGTCGGCTTCCTGGAGAAGCTCGGCATCCGGTTCCACTACAACGCCGAACTGGGTAAGACCTTCACGCTCGACGACCTGCTCGAGGACGGCTACAAGGCGGCCTTCGTCGGCGTCGGCGCCCACGAAAGCCTCAAGCTCCGCTGCGAGGGCGAGGAATTGGAAGGCGTCGTCGGCGCCGTCGAGTTCCTGCGGGAGTTCAACCAGAAAGGCGAAGTTCGAGTCGGGAAGAAGGTCGCGGTAATAGGAGGGGGCAACGCCGCCGTTGACGCCGCGCGGACGGCCAAGCGCCTCGGCGCCGACGTTACGATCTTCTACCGCCGCACGCGGAAGGAGATGCCGGCGGACGAATTGGAAATCGACGAGGCGCTGCGCGAGGGCGTGGGTCTCGAGCTGTTGACGGCGCCCGACGATATCTTCGGTAAAGAAGGCCGCGTCGTCGGCATGCGCCTCCAGCGGATGGAGCTGGGCGAACCGGACGAGAGCGGCCGCCGGCGCCCGGTCCCCATCGAGGGCGACACCTACGACGTCGAGCTCGACATGGTCATCCCGGCCATAAGCCAGGCGCCGGCCATAGACCACCTCGACGCCGACGAGGCGATTTGCCTTACGAAATGGCGTACCGTAGAGGTCGACGAGAAGACCGGCATGACCGGCCGCGCCGGCGTCTTCGCCGGCGGCGATATGGTCACCGGCCCGGGTATGGTTACCGAGGCCATGGCGCAAGGCCGCCGCGCCGCCCGCGGCATAATCGACTACCTCAACGGCGGCGAGTATCCGGTACCCGAGCCGTCGGCCCTTCCGGCAGTCGAATCCAAGGACGTTCCCAAGGACGAGGCCGCGCCGACGCCTCGAGCCGAGATGGCCGAGCTCCCGCCCGCGAAACGAGAGGGCAACTTCGACGAGGTAGAGCTGGGCCTGACGGAGGAGCAGGCCGTCGCCGAGGCGAAGCGCTGCCTGAGCTGCGGCCTTTGCTCGGAATGTTTGGAGTGCGTCGCGGCCTGCGAGCCGGAGGCCATCCGGCATTTCGACGTCGAGAAGATAGAAGAGATTCCGGTCGGCGCCGTGGTCCTGGCGCCCGGCTTCGAGGAGTTCGACGCCGCGCTCAAGAGCGAGTACGGCTACGGCCGCCTCGGCGACGTCGTAACCTCCATCGAATTCGAACGGCTGCTCTCGGCCTCCGGGCCGTTCGGCGGCCACCTCCAGCGCCAAAGCGACGGCGCCGCGCCGGTGAAGGTCGCGTGGCTGCAGTGCGTCGGCTCGCGGGATACCACCGTCAATCGCGGCTACTGCTCGTCGGTGTGCTGTATGTACGCCACGAAGCAGGCCGTCATCGCCCGGGAACACGACGCCAACGTCGAGCCCACGATCTTCTTCATGGACATGCGGTCCTTCGGCAAGGAGTTCGACCGCTACATCGACCGCGCCGAGAGCGAGTACGGCGTCCGCTTCATCCGCTCGCGCGTCGACAGCGTCGAGCGCGAGAACGGCAAGCTCGTCTTGAAATACGAGGACGAGGCCGGCGCCTTCTCCCGCGAGGAGTTCGACCTGGTCGTGCTCTCGGTGGGCCTTACGGTCGACGCCGATACCAAGGCCATGCTCGAGCGGCTCGGCCTGGAAGTCGATAAGTACGACTTCGTCGCGTCGCCGCCCTTCCGGCCTACGGATACGTCCCGAGCGGGCGTCTTCGCCGCCGGCGCCGTCGCCGGCCCAAAAGACATCCCGGAGTCGGTGACGCAGGCATCCGCGGCCGCGGCGCGGGCCTCCGCGACCGTCGCGCCGGCCCGCTGGACGGAGACGACGGAGGCCTCCTTCCCGGCCGAGCGGGACATCAAGGGCGAGCCGCCGCGCGTGGGCGTCTTCATCTGCCATTGCGGCATCAACATCGGCGGCGTCGTGGACGTGCCCGCCGTCGTCGAGTACGCCGAGACGCTGCCCTGGGTTACGTACACCGAGCGCAACCTCTTCACCTGCTCCGAGGACACGCAGAAGCTCATCGCCGAGAAAATCGACGAGCACAACCTCAACCGCGTCGTCGTCGCCTCCTGCACGCCGCGCACGCACGAGCCTCTCTTCCGCGAGACCCTCCGCGAGTCCGGCCTTAACCCCTACCTCTTCGAGATGGCCAACATCCGCGAGCACTGCTCGTGGGTCCACATGAAGCAGCCGGCGGAGGCCACCGCCAAGGCTAAGGAGCTGGTGCGGATGGCGGTCGCGCGAGCCGTCAACCTCACGCCGCTGACCGACATCGAACTGCCGGTTACGCAGACGGCGCTGGTGGTGGGCGGCGGCGCCGCGGGGATGACCGCGGCCCTCGGCCTCGCCGACCAGGGCTTCGAGACATATCTGGTGGAAAAGGAAAACGAGCTCGGCGGCCACCTCCATCACATCAAATACCTGCCGGGCGGCGCCGTAGTGGGGCCGTTCCTCGACGAATTCGTCGCCAAGGTCAAAGGCCACGACAAGATAAAACTCTTCGCCGGCGCCAAGCTCAAGTCGGTGTCCGGCTTCGTCGGCAACTACGTCTCGGTCGTCGAGGATAAGAATGGCGAGCACGAGCTCGAGCACGGCGTCGTAGTCGTCGCGACGGGCGCGCGGATGGCCGAGCACGACGAGTTCGGTTACGGCTCGAGCGACCGCGTCGTATCGCAGCGCGAGCTGGAGGAGGCGCTGGCCGCGGGCAAGGTCCCGCACGACGCCGCAAGCGTCGTCATGATCCAGTGCGTCGGCTCCCGCGACGACGAACACCCCTACTGCTCGCGCGTGTGCTGCACCGAGGCCGTAAAGAACGCCCTTAAATTAAAAGAGCTCGAGGCCGAAGCGGACGTCTACGTACTTTACCGAGACCTGCGGACGTACGGCGAGGCCGAGGACCTCTACCGCGAGGCCCGCGAGAAAGGCGTCTTCTTCGCGCGGTTCGATCCGGAGAACAAGCCGACCGTCGCGCCGCAGGGCGATAAAGTGAAGGTCAAATGGTACGACATCATCCTGGGCGAGGACGTGGAAATCGAGGTCGGCCTGGTCGCGCTGGCGCAGGGGACGTGGCCCGACGCCCAGGCCAACAAGGAACTGGCCGAGATGCTCAAGGTCCCGCTCACGGCGGACGGCTTCTTCCTCGAGGCGCATATGAAACTCAGGCCGGTGGACTTCGCGACCGAAGGCGTTTTCGTCTGCGGCCTGGCGCACAACCCCAAGACGATCGAGGAGTCCATCGCGCAGGCGCAGGCCGCGGCCGCCCGGGCGGCGACCATACTCGCCAAGCCCACGATAAAGGCCGAAGGCCGCGTCGCCGTCGTGAACGAGCGGCGCTGCATCGCCTGCGGGACGTGCGAGCGCGTGTGCCCCTACGGCGCGATTGAGGTCAACAAGGAAAAGATGTTGGCGGAGGTCAACGCCGGCCTGTGCAAGGGGTGCGGCAGCTGCGCCGCGGCCTGCTGGTCCGCGGCGGTAGATATCGCCGGCATAACCGATGAACAACTGCTGGACGCCATCACGGCGCTATAACGATACCGGCGGCTTCAGCCGCCGGAGCCTCAACCGCGCAGCGTTAACGTCGGGTAAATAACTCGATACCGGCGGCTTTAGCCGCCGGAGAATCAGCGGCGAAGCGTTAACGTCGGCCTTCAGGCCGACGGGAGACATGGCCGACAACGGTAAAGACTGGGAACCTAAGATCCTCGCGTTCCTGTGCACGTGGTGCAGCTACGCGGGCGCGGACCTGGCGGGCGTCTCGCGGTTGCAGTACCCGCCCAACGTGCGCGTCGTCAAGGTCCCGTGCTCGGCGCGAGTCAAACCGCTTTACGTGATACGCGCCTTGCTGGAGGGCTGGGACGGCGTGCTGGTTTCCGGCTGCCACCCGGGCGACTGCCACTACATCGCCGGCAACTACGCCGCGCGGCGCCGCTTCACGCTCCTCAAGGACTTCGTCGAGTACTTCGGCCTTGAGCCCGGGCGCGTCAACTTCTCCTGGATATCCGCCAGCGAGGGCGGTAAGTACGCCGACGTAATCAAGACCGTCGTGGACCGCGTCCGCGAGTTGGGACCGGCGAAGCGGATGGTTAAAAAATACGCGGAACCGGAAAAAGTTTAAACGCTCGTAAAGCTTAAGGAGGGTCGTTAAATGGCCGACGAAAAAATGATCGCCTTCTGCGGGATCCTGTGTACGGAGTGCCCGGCGTTCAAGGCGACGCTGGCGGACGACGAGAAGGCGGTCTCGAAGCAAGCGAAAGAATGGTCCTCCGACGAGTACCCGCTCACGGCCGCGGACCTATGGTGCGACGGCTGCATCTACGAGGACAAAAGGGCCGCCAAGTTTTGCCAGGATTGTGACGTCCGGCAATGCGCCTTCGTGAAGGGCGTCGAAAATTGCGCCCACTGCGACGAATTCCCCTGCGACAAGCTCGAGAAGCCGTGGTCGATGTGCGTCGACGCCAAGACGACGCTGGAGGAAATCCGCCGGATCCTCAAGGGGTCGTGATGGCCGAGGAAAAGATAATCGCGTTCTGCGGCCTCGACTGCGCCTCCTGTCCGGCCTTCGTCGGGACGCAAACCGGCGACGCGGAGCTGCTCGCCAAGACGGCCGAGGAGTGGTCGACCGCCGACGAGCCACTCACGCCCGAGGACGTAATCTGCTACAGCTGCACCCAGACGGAGAAGCGCCTCTTCACCTGGTGCACGCAATGCCGAATGAAAGACTGCTGCCGCGAGAAGGACGTCGCCAACTGCGCGTACTGCGACGAGTACGCGTGCGACGACCTTAAAAAACTTTGGGACGTCGTCGAGTCGCAAAACCCGCGGACGACTTTGGACGACATCCGGCGAGAGGTTAAGAGGCTCTAATCGACGCTTTTATGACGGTGGAAAAAGAAATCCGAGCGAAAGCCGGGGAGTTGCTCACGTCGGGCGAGGCCGAAGTCGTAATCGGCTTCGTTGAGGGGACGGTCCCGCTCACCGCCAGGCCGGCGCTGGTAAAAGACGCGGCCGACGCCGAAAAGTTGATTTGGAACCGGTACTGCGCCGCGGGCCTCGCGCGCTACGTCCTGGAATATATACGCGACCGCCGCAAGCGGCGCGACTTCGACGCCGAGAAGGCGCGGAAGGTCGCCGTCGTCGCGAAGCCGTGCGACGCCCGCGCGCTCGTGACGTACATCCAGGAGAATCAATTCCGTCGGGACGACGTTTACGTCATCGGCGTCAACTGCTCGCCGATGGTGGCCCGGGGAAAGGTTTACGAAGCCGTCGGCGCTTACCGCGTCAGAGATGCGAACGTAGAAAGCGACGCGATAGTCGTGACGACAACCGACGGCGGCGAGGAGCGGCTGCCCCTCGGCGACTACGTCGACGCGAGCTGCGCGGTTTGCACGAGGCTCGAGCCGCCGCTGGCTGACGTAACCTACGGCGCGGCCGCGCCGCCGGCCGAAGCGGACCGGTACGCGCGCGTCCGCGAGCACGAGGCGCGTTCGAGCGAGCAGCGGTGGGCCTGGGTCGCCGAGGAGCTGGGCCGCTGCATCCGCTGCTACGCCTGCCGCCAGGTCTGCCCGGCCTGCTACTGCGAGGAGTGCTTCGCCGAACAGCGCAACCCGGCGTGGATCGGCCCCGCGACGGCGGAGGAGGACCTGGTCGCCTTCCATCTGGTGCGCGTCTTCCACACCGCGGGCCGCTGCGTCGAGTGCGGCGAGTGCGAGCGCGCCTGCCCGATGAACATACCGCTCCGCGTGTTATCCGAGAAGTTGGTCAAGGACGTGGAGGAGAAGTTCGGCTACGTC
>JAUWLW010000097.1 GCA_030613505.1 Candidatus Zixiibacteriota bacterium | reverse complement strand
ATACTCGCGGAGCGTCTGCCCCAGGAAGGAGTCCAGCCGCTGCCCCGCGTCCTCGCCGTCGCCGACGCCGCGGCCCTTCTTTTGTTCGTCTTCCGCCATCACGTCCAGGCCACCGCGTTTGAATCGGGCGTTAGAAATTATAGTATGCCGCCGCCCGCGCGGCAACCGTTTCATTTCCTCGCGCGAACCTACAATTATAAGTTAACAGTAAGATTGGCGCAAAAGTTCTTTTGTAGAGGGGCGGAAAAAAGTAGCCGTGTAAAAGGCTCGTTGGGAAAATGTTTAAAGAACGGGACTTGGCAGAAATAGTCGTTTCATGGCCGGCGGGGGAATCGCGGGCGTTCGCAAAGTGCGAAGTTAGTACGCGTAGAAAATCCGAGGGAACCCTTTGGGTTTAAAGAATATGCGGCCGCGGCGGTTTACGTATCCCAAGGAACCGGTTAGCATATTGATAGGTAAAAGAACCGAAGTGGGACCGCAGGTCGGACCGACGCTGAGGTGGCCTAACTTATTAAAACCGTTAATGTTGTGGGGTTTGGTTGGTTTTTTGCGTGGGACACGTGCCAATATCCCATTATATAAGACCTTTTAACGATACGTCGCCTTAATCCGTCCGAAGGACGCGGGCGTAACGGGGGTCATGGCGACGGTCATGCGGTAAACCCAATTGTTGGCGTAGTCGGTATACCACACGTACTTCCCGTCCCAACTTACACCGTACGGCCGTTGCCCCGAGCGCGGGATCGACGTCACCACAGAACCGTTTGTCGTAACCTGGTAAACCGCACCGGCGGCCGCTGCGCCGTCGGCGAGCCATAAATATGGTGCATCGTAACATAGGCCAGCTACAGTGACGCCGGGGGTTCGGAACGACGCGACGACCGATCCGTTAACGGTAAGTCGATAGACCCACGGCGAATACGCGTACCACAAAAACCCTCCGCCAAACGTTATTCCATAACCGCGGCCCGGCCCGCCGAATGAACGTATAATACTGCCCGACGTGTTAACCCGGTAGACGACCGAGCCATAATTACACGTCCAAAATTCGATGTTCGTACGGTCAATTCCTGTCGCCGCGGTGAAGTTCCGTATCGTTTCGACGACGGACCCGGCGGTGGTGGTCTTGTAGAAAACGTGGAGGTTGCCGCCCTCCGCATGGTATAGGTAGCCGCCGTGGTAATCGATGCCGTAGACGCCGTTGGTGCACGGGGTACGGAACGAAGAGACGATGGAGCCGCTACCCGTTGCCAGCGCCGTGGCCGCCGCGACGAAGATATAAAAGACTACAGCATTACGCGTACGGATTCCCCCGGGGTTTATTTCAAGTTCGTTGATAACTCCTCGTAAGACAATTCTCTCGCGGCGTTGTAATCGGCCGCTGCCGGCATCGCGGGTGCGATTTCTCGGGCGGCTTCGTTCTTCGGCTCGACCCTCATGTTGTCGGCAGCGTCGACGAACCATATCGCGTCGGGTTTTAACGCGACGTAGTAACCGGGCTTGCCCGGCGACGGGAAAACCTCCCACCGTTCGTCCTCATAAGCGATATCCGGGCCGCCGCGGTATTTTATCTCGTCGACGGTGAACCCCAGCGCGAGCGACTTCTCGGCTGCAGTATGTTTGAATTCCGGCGTCGGCGCCGGCTTCTCGCGATGGGCCTTCGCGCAGGCCCACGCAAAAAGCACGACCGCCGCAACCAGCAGCGCGACCGTGCCCCATTTAATTATTTCCATTCCGTTAACTCCTTCGCCACCCGCACGTAATTAAGGCACAGGCGCGTACAGCTGTCAAGCCCTTTTTCTTCGCGGCTGGAGGCCGTCATTGAATGAGAGCCGAGGCTGGAACTTGTACCTATGCCACTACCTCGCCGGCCGATCCCAGGACCGGGATCGTAAAACATCGTCAACATAAATGTTGGGCTTCGAAGGGTTCCTCGATCGAGTGCCGGGTCCCGGCGAGGCCGGCGCACACCTCGCACGCGCCCGGGCCGACGCCCCACTCCCACCTCTTGACGCCGAGGCGTTTGTAGTTCTCCTGGGAGGCGAGGCCGTTCGCCATCGTCATGCCGGTCGAGACGACGCGGCGCGCGGTCTCGGCGGGGATTTTCGCCGCCTTTACGACGCGGGCCTCGCACTTCTTATACCCCTCGCCAAGCAGGAGGGAGTGCGTCATCTCCCCCTTAATTTTCCGGTGGATGTACGGGCCGGCCATGTGGAAGCGCTCGCTCATCGGCAGGCCAGCGAGGGGGAGCTCCGTTACCGCGGCCGCCCGGGCGGCGTCCACGCCG
>JAUWLW010000007.1 GCA_030613505.1 Candidatus Zixiibacteriota bacterium | reverse complement strand
GGGTAACGTTGGCGCGCGCGGAAACCGATGAGATCATCGACCTCAAAGAAGAGATTCAGAAAATAGTAATAGACGTCAAGCCGACGCTTGACGGAGAAGAAATTCCGCGCCATTTAAAGACGAATATACTTTTGAAGGAGGCCGACCGGGACGTACGCCGGCGGGCATTCCGATCGGAGGGTAAACTCAGGGAGGAGTTATTTGAGCGCGCGAGGCGGCTTTACCGCTTACGGAACGACGCGGCGCAAGCCTTGGGTTACGAAGATTACCCGTCTTTAGCGTTGAAGGGAGAGGAACTTACGGTCGCGGAGTTAAAGGTATTAATCGATAAATACGAGAGTATTACGAGGCAATCGTACGAAGAGCTATTGGCGGAGGGGGTCGACCGTTTTCAATTGGATAAAGTCGAACCTTGGGACGTATATTTTATTACCGACCGGCTCTGCGCCGCCGACGATAAATATTTCCCCGGCGAAGTCGGCTTACCCTCGTTGGCCGAGGTCGTCAAGGGGTTCGGCCGGGACCTCGAGTCGCTGGGCATCGCCCTACACGCCGACGCCGATATTCCGTACGGCGGCCTGTGCTTCGCCATCCGCGTACCCGACGACGTCCGCATACTCCTCAACTTGAAAGACGGTATGTCCGATTTGCGCGTTCTGTATCACGAGTTCGGCCACGCCGTTCACCGTAAATTTACGGCGGCCGAGGATTTCTCCCTGAAAGTCGGCGACGCCGGCTTCTTCGCGGAAGCGATGGCCGACACGTGGGGATTATTAGTGGATAGGCCCGCCTGGTTGCGGAAGTTTACGAAGATGTCGGAAGATGAAGTTTCCCGCGTGGCGGACGCGGCGGAGAAGTCGTTCGCGGCCCGGGTACGCCGTTTTATGGCGGCGCAAAGTTTCGAAATCGAAGCATACAGGAACGCCGACGGCGATCTGGCCTCGATGCTGGACGACTATGCAGAACGTTTCCTCGGCTACCGCTACGACGACGACGAGATGTGGGCGGAGCAGTACTTCCCGCTCCTGTACCCGATGTACAGTAAGAATTATATGCTCGCCAGGGTAATCCAGCGCGCCGTATACGGTCACCTCGAGCGCGAATACGGCGAACCGTTGGGTGAACCCAAGGCGTTTGATTTCTTAGTGGACCGGTTTTACGCCGACGGCGCCCTGCGTACGTGGAAGGAGAAATTAGCGGTCGTAGGGCTGGAACTCTAACGTGCTTTTACCGCCGGGGCGATGCAAACAAAGACCGTAAAAATAGGTAACGTGACCGTAGGCGGCGGCGTGTTCGCGCTTATCGGCGGCCCTTGCGTCATAGAGACTGAGGCACTCGCGCTCGAGACGGCCCGGTACGCCGCGGGCGTTTGCGCCGAGCTGGGCATTCCGTACATCTACAAGTCGTCGTACCTCAAAGATAATCGCTCGAGCCACGAGACGTACCAGGGCCCGGGTCCCGAAAAGGGGCTGGCCGTCCTCTCCCGCGTCCGCGAGGAGGTGGGCGTTCCGGTCCTCTCGGACGTGCATACGCCTGCCGAGGCCGCCGCGGCCGGCGTAGCCTTGGACTGTCTCCAACTGCCGGCTTACTTGTCGAAGCAAACGCAACTTACGTTGGCTTTGGCCGCGGCGGGTAAGCCGATAAACGTCAAAAAAGCTCAATTCTTTAAACCTGAACAAGTCGCGATACCGCTCCGAAAGATCGAATCCACGGGAAACCGCGAAATCCTGATAACGGAGCGAGGTTCGGTTTTCGGGTACGGCGACATCGTCTTCGACCCCCGTTCGCTCGTTGCGCTGCGGCGTTTCGGTTACCCCGTTTTCTTCGACGTAACGCACGTAGTCCGGTTGCCCGGTACGACCAGCGACGACCCGGCGGGAGGTTTGCGCGATTACATCTTTCCGTTGGCGCGTGCGGCTTGCGCCGCCGGCATAGACGGCCTTTTCCTCGAGTTCCATCCCGAGCCGGAACGGGCGTTGTGCGACGCCGCGAGCATGCTGCCTATGGCACGGCTGGGCGAGATACTACGACAATGTTTAGAAGTCCACTCGCGCGTGAAAGGATGGCCGGATAGCTGATGGCCGACGACGTAAAAAAAGACGCCCGCCGCGTCGTAACCATCGAAGCCGAGGCGGTACGTGCCTTGGCCGAGCATATCGACGACGGCTTCGCCGGCGCCGTGGAGGCGATACTGTCCTCCGAGGGCCGGGCGATCCTGTTGGGAATAGGGAAGTCCGGTATAATCGCGCAGAAGGTCGCGGCCACGCTCTCGTCCACCGGTACGGCCTCTTTTTTCCTCCACCCGGCGGAGGGAGCGCACGGCGACCTGGGCATGGTCCGCCCGGGGGACGTCGCCGTAGCCGTCTCTTACAGCGGCGAGACGCCCGAAATATTGTCCCTGGTGCCGGCGCTCAAAGCGTTAGGGGCGACGCTAGTGGCTATGACGGGAAATCCCGGCTCGTCGCTCGCGCGCGAAGCAGATTACGTTATAAAGACGGTGGTAGACCGCGAGGCTTGCCCTTTGGGGCTCGTTCCCACTGCCAGCACCACCGCCGCTCTCGTTATGGGTGACGCGCTTGCGGTGTGCGTTATGCGCAAACGCGGTTTTAGGGAGGAGGATTTCGCCGCCGTCCACCCGGGCGGTACGTTGGGCCGGCGGTTGCTATCCAAAGTGTCGGAATTGGGACACACCGGCGACGAAATCCCACGAGTTAGCGCGGCCGCTACGTTCACCCAGGCCGTAGCGGAAATGAGCGCTAAGACGTTCGGCGTCACCGCCGTCTTGGACGACGAGCGCCGCTTGGTAGGCGTGATTACGGACGGCGACGTGCGGCGCGCGTACGAGCGGGGCCTCGCTACGGACGACCATACCGCGGCCGACGTAATGACCAAGGACCCCAAAACCATCGAGTTCGACGCTACGGCCGCCCGCACGCTTCACTTTATGGAGAAGTACCAGATTACGGCTCTGTTCGCGTTGGACGGCGAGCGTCGGCCGACGGCGATTATACATATTCACGATATCTTAGGGCGCGGCGCCGCAACCGCGAATTTCGACTGATGGGAAGACGGAAAATACTAGTTGTTGTCTGCTCGGCAATCGTCGCAGCGTGGGCGACGGGCGGATGCCGCTACGGCGACGAGGAGTTGCCGCCGCCGCCCAAGAACATGCCTACCCAGGTCATCGATAACTTCACCCTTACGGAGATGGACGGCGAGTACGTCTCTTGGCGCTTAAAGGCCGAACGGGCGGATATATACGACTACGCCAACGAGGCTAAAATATTCGTCGTACACGTGGATTTCTACGAGGAGGGGACTTACAGCTCGACGCTCACCTCTCGCGAGGGCACCATCGACATGTTACGCCACAACATGCGAGCCCACGGCGACGTCGTACTGGTATCGCGTAAGGACGGCGCCGTACTGAAGACAGAAGAGCTCAATTGGGACGCGGACGCGAGCCGTATATATTCCGACGCGTACTGCACGCTGGAACGGGGCCGCAGCATTATCCGGGGCCAAGGGTTTAGAGCTACGCCCGGCCTCGAGTCCTTCTCCACCCACGAACTCGACGCCGACATTCTCGACAAGGAAATGCGCGGCTTGGGAGCCGGAAGGAAATGGGGAGCCGAAGCCGGAACCGGTGAAAAGCCGGGCGAAGGGCCGAAATGAGGTGTCCCTACTGCGGCAAACCGGAGGATAGGGTAGTCGATTCGCGGGCGGTCGACGACGGCCACGTGATTCGGCGCCGCCGCGAGTGCCGGTCTTGCGGCCGTCGTTTTACGACCTACGAGCGGCGCGAAGAAGTCCCCGTGCTGGTTATTAAAAAGGATGGGACGCGTCAACCGTTCAGCCGCGAGAAGATCATCAAGGGCATCGTGACGGCTTGCGAGAAGAGGCCGGTATCGCACGACGACATAGTCGCCCTCGTGACGAAAATTGAACGCGACCTGGGCGGGACGTACGAGGGAGAGATCCCGAGTCGCGCCATAGGAGAACGCGTAATGGCGGCCCTCAAAGAGCTGGACGAGGTGGCATATATAAGGTTCGCTTCCGTTTACAGGTCGTTCCGCGACGTTGGCGAGTTCATGGACGAACTTCATAAATTGATGGGGCCGGCGGAGGGAAAGGGAGCCGTTGCCCCGCGACGTTCGAAGAACGAGGTTAAGAGGTAACGGTGCCCGAGCTGAGGAGAGATCCGGTCGTAGGCCGGTGGGTAATTATCGCGGTCGAGCGGGCGAAAAGGCCGCAGGATGTCGCGCCTATAGAGAATGCGCACACCACGGCGGAGGGTGAGCGTAATTGCCCTTTTTGCCCCGGCCGCGAGGACCAGACGCCGCCCGAGATTATGGCCTACCGGCCCGCGGAATCGCCTCCCAACTCGCCGGATTGGACCGTGCGCGTAGTTCCCAATAAGTACCCGGCGCTCCAAATCGAAGGGGAACTCGACGCGCGCGCCGAGGGAATATACGACCGCATGAACGGCATCGGCGCGCACGAGGTCATTATCGAGACGCCCGACCACAACGCTACGTTAGCTACGATGCCGCTGCAACAATTAGAAGCGATGTTGCACGCGTTCGTCGACCGTGCGGCCGACCTCGAAAAAGATACCCGGTTTAAATACATACAAATTTTTAAAAACGTGGGCGAAGCAGCGGGGGCCAGTTTGGAACATCCTCACTGCCAACTCATCGCCACGCCCGTGGTCCCCAAGCGCATTGCGGAAGAATTAGCCGGTGGCCTGGCCCATTTCGGGTATAAGCAGCGTTGCATCTTCTGCGACACCTTAAGGCAGGAATACGACGACGGCGCGCGGTTGGTGTTCGCCGACGATCTAATCGTGTCGTTCGTCCCGTACGCGTCGCGCTTCCCGTTCGAGATTCAGGTTATGCCCAGGCGACACGTCTCGTCATTCAAAAACGTCGCAGAGGAAGAGGTCAAACATTTAGCGAATCATATCAAACTAGTTATGGGGAAGGTGGACGGGGTGCTCCGCACGCCGCCGTACAACCTGGTGCTTCATACCGCGCCGTGCGGCATGGACGAGCTGGAACACTACCATTGGCACATCGAAATAATACCGAAATTGGCGAAGGTTGCGGGTTTCGAGTGGGGGACCGGTTTTTATATAAACCCTACCGTCCCCGAACAAGTGGCGGAATGTTTGCGGACTCACCGTACCGACTGAGGTTTTTATGGCTAGGTTGAAAGTTGTTCTGGTCGTTTCGGAAGCCGTACCGTTCGCTAAAACGGGTGGTTTGGCCGACGTCGCCGGTTCTCTTCCTAAAGCGTTAGCAAAAGTAGGCGCCAAGCCGACGCTCATAATGCCTTACTACAAAGAGGTGGCCCGGGGAGGCTTTGGCGAGAAGAGGGTAGGGCGTTTAACGGTGCCGGTGGGCGTCAACACAATAACGACTACCGTCTACGCGACTAATATACCGGATACGGATATAACGGCTTTCTTTTTAGCCTACGACCCCTACTTCTACCGGGACGGTTTATATCAGGAAAAGGGAATCGATTATCCCGACAACGCGGAACGCTTCACGTTATTATGCCGCGGCGCGCTGGAACTCATCCTCGCCGAAAAAATAAATCCCGCCTGCATAAACGCGCACGACTGGCAGACGGGCTTGGTTCCGGTGTACGTCAAAGACCATTATGCTGAAGAATTCGCCGGTACCGGGACGTTATTTACTATACATAACACCGGGTATCAGGGGAACTTCGATAAGAAATATTTTCCGATTACGAACGTTAGCTGGGACCGCTTCGTGATGAATGACTTGGAATTCTTCGGCCAATTCTCATTTCTCAAAGCGGGTATCCTTCACGCGGACTTGATTAGTACCGTCAGCGAAAGATACTGCGAAGAGATCCAAACGCCTGAATTCGGCTTCGTGATGGACGGCGTTCTCCGCCAGCGGCGCGCCGATTTGCACGGCGTACTAAACGGCATCGATTATACGATTTGGAATCCGAAAAAAGATCCCCATATAGCGGCTAATTACCGTGCGGAAAATCTCAAAGGCAAGGTTTTGTGTAAGCAGGTGCTCGAGAAGGAGAATGGTTTCGCCCAAGAAAATAAAAAGGCGCTGGTAAGTATAGTTTCGCGGCTCGCCGATCAAAAAGGTTTTGATATCCTAGTGGACGGAATCGATAGTATCTTGCAGCTGCCGTGTCGCTACATCTTGTTAGGTACGGGGGACCGAAAATATCACCGCCTTTTTAAAGAAGTAGCTAAGCGACATCCCAAGAAATTCTCGTCGCACTTAATGTTCGACGACGCGATGGCCCACCGCATATACGCCGGCTCCGATATGATTTTGATGCCGTCACGTTACGAACCGTGCGGTTTGGGGCAAATGATTGCTTTAGCTTACGGTACCGTACCGGTAGTTAGAGCGACAGGCGGTTTAGCCGATACCGTAAGAGATGCTGACGAGAGTAAGCGGGAGGGCGTGGGCTTCGCGTTCGAACGCTATACCGGGCGAGCCATGGTAGAAGCGTTAGAAAGGGCCTTAGCGGCGTACTCGAGGCCGCGGCGGTGGCGGAATATTATGCGGCGCGGTATGGGAAAAGATTTTTCTTGGGAACGTTCGGCCAGGGAATACATGAAGCTTTACCGGTTAGCGAAGAGGAAAAAGTTAGGGGCACGGCGAAAACGCTAGTAGCGTTAAAGCTCCCTGAGAAAGGGAGCTTAATCATATAAATAAGTTCGCGATGGTGAAGGATAATATTAAATATGGGGATTTAAACGATTGGGAAATAAGGATAAAAAAGACTATAAAAAGGTCAAACAAGGATATAGGTAAATGTCTGATAATACATATTATGTTAATATAGCCACCGGCCTCTTACTTCTTTTTATGCCTATTCGCCCGAGATTTCTTCTTTCTCTTGTGCTTTGCTATTTTCTTGCGTTTCCTTTTTCTAGGACAACCCATATTTCACCTCATATTCTCGGTTTGTTGTTCGGACGGTACCTCTACCTCGTACCGCTCTTCCGCTAGTAGTTTTTTTAATGCTTTAGAAGCCTTAAAAGCCGGAGTAACTTTCGGAGGTACGGAGACTCGTTCACCTGTTTTCGGATTTCGCGCTGTACGTGCGGGTCGGTTTTTAACTGCGAAAGAACCGAAACCACGAAGCTCAACTTTATCGCCCTGTGCCAGAGCGTCGGTTATAGTTTCGAGGACGGCGTCTACGACGCTTACCGCTTCTTTTTGCGTTAGGTTGTGTTTTTTCGCTATCGAACGGGCTAAATCCGCTTTAGTCATTTCGTATAACCTCCGCGCTATCGACGCACGCCTTGACCCGTTCCCGAACGGTAGTCGACCTTTTAGGTCGAATGTTAGCCGAAGGAGCTGTACCCTTAGGCGTCTATAGCCGCTTGTTTAGCCTTACGCCTACGCCGTTGTATAGACCATACGATGAGCCTGATTACCAATACCATAATTATTAATAATATTATAAAAGGCAGCAATACGATAACGGCTTGGACTAAGAAAATACAGATGCGGACCGCGATACGGAACGCGTCTTTTACGGCTTTTACGAAGCTGTAACCGGTAGGAACGGCGGCGTGAGGTTGTTCGAAGTGGATGGTGATAGTAGACAATCCTATTTGAGCGTCGAAGTAGCGGATTTGGCCTTTGAAACGTTCGATATTTTCAGTTACGCGTTCGATCTCCCGCTCCACTTCCAGGATGTCGGGTACCGTGCCGGCGCGTATCGCCAGGATCTCCAGGTAACGGGCGCGCGTCGCTTCGGCGTTTTCGAGGCGCGCTTGGACGTCTACGTATTCCTGTGTAACGTCTTCCGTCGTACTACTCTCCGACACCAGCCGCCCTATTTCCCGTAAAGCCCTCACCGTTTCGTCGAACTTCGACGGATGGACTTTTAACGTCACCGAACCGAATACGTAACCTTCTTCGGCTACGGCACGGTTGGTGCCGACGACGAGCGCTCTCTCGGCCGCCGCGACGGCATACACCTGTTCGAAGCCCTCATCGACGTCGTCGATCTCGCACGTTAGGTCGGCTGTTTTTATGAGTTTTAATTCGCCGGCGACGTCTGCGGCTTCAGCCACGCCTCCTAAGACATCGGTTAGGTCGGCCCGTTCACCTTCGGCCGCGTCGGTAGCTCCTCTGGCCGGCATTTCGCCCTCGGCCCGTTTGTATTTCAGGTCTTCGCCGGGCGCGGTGGGTGCGGCCTCGGGGGCGGCTTTCTCTTCGTAGAGTTCTTTTTCGCCGACTAGGGGGGCTTCCTCGGCTTGTTTAGCACAACCGATTACGAGGACTAGGGTAAAGCAGGATAATAATATAGCTGATTTACGCACGTCGCGACTCCCTGAGTTAACGGTTTAACTTCCCTTGCGTAACGCCGGCCCTCTTGGTCGACGGCGACCGACCCCCTCTTTAATAGAGAGAGTATTTCAATTCTACACGGGTTGTTGGTTCGCCCAAACCCAGGAGTTCGGCGCGAACGCGCCCGAAGAGTACGTCGTAAAGAGATCTCTCCTTGGTCTTTTTCCTCACGATAGTAGGACGTCCCTTGACGCCGATCTCCCGCGCGACGTCTTTCAGACATTTTTGGAAATTACCCAGCTCATCGACAAACCCAAGCTCTTGGGCTTGCCGGCCCGAGAATATCCGGCCGTCGGCATATTCCATGACGTACCGGCGCACGCGGTATTTCGTGGGTTTCTCGACGCCTGCGTCTTCGAGCTTATCGGATATGGCGTCCCGCCGCGCCTCGATTACCGTATCGAGGAACTGCTCGTATACGTCGTCCACCGTTTCGCCTAGCAAGGCTTCTTCTTCGGGCGTCATGGGCCGGAACGGCGAGCCGATATCCTTATAGCGGCCGCTCTTGATGGTTTTGCTCGAGAGGCCTATCTTACCGAAAAGGCCCTCCACGTTAGTGAAGGTTAAAATAACGCCGATGGACCCGGTAAGGGTACCGGGCGAGGCGTAAATTTTATCGCTCGCGCACGCGACGTAATACCCTCCCGAAGCGCCGAGGTTGGACATATACGCGTATACTTTTTTATCTTTCTCTTTTAACTGTAGTAATTCAGTGTAGATCTCCTGAGACGGCGCTACCCCGCCCCCCGGGCTATCGATGTAAAGGACGACGGCGGCGACCGTCGGGTCGTCCCGGTACGAGTGGATTATCTTGATGGTATCCTCTGATGATATAATCGACCCTCGTATGTCCAATACCGCGATCTTCTTGCCTAACGGGGAATAAGCTTTGACCTCGGGCAGAACGCGGCAGAGTACGGCCAAAGCGACGATTATCATGAGCAGCGCGAATAAGGCCGCTCCTCCGCCCATTAGCCACCATCTTTTAGAAGACATGCCCAATTAACGCCTCCTCATCGCATATTCAGTAACCCCGAAGGGCCTGAAGGTGTTTTACGGCCAGCGCGTTCAAAACGGCGTTGTCGCCCAGCGCTAACGCTCGTTTCCAAAGGCGGATGGCTCTCCCCACCTCGCCGGCGTCTTCGGCCAACAGCGCCAACAACCGTACGCGCGATACGTCGTCGTAAACTCCCTCACCTTGTTTTAAGATATCGGCAGCTTCTTCGGTTAGGCCCCTCTCCCTCAATACCAAGGCCAGGTTATATTCCGCGCGACGACCTAATTCCCCTCCACCCTTCGCAATAAGGCGGTACTTGCGCGCGGCTTCTTCTAAATAACCCAGTTTATGCCATACGACCGCGACGTTGAATCGAGCGGGGCTGAAGCGCGGATCTGCTGCCAACGCCTCCTCGTAATACGACGCGGCCAGGTTTAGGTTTTCACCTTTGTACCGGTTCCCGTCTGCGTCGAATTCGTACGTTAAAGCGAGGTTATACAGTATAGCGGCTTCACCCGGGTATTCGGACGCGAGCTCCAAAAAAACCTCGCTCGCCTTCTCGCGGTCGCCGCCCCGGGCGAAACCGACGGCTTCATCCAACACCTCGGCGAAGGCTGCAGTATCGCTTTGGCCCCGAGCGGCCACAGCGTTTAATAAAAAAGCCGCCGCGGCCACGGTAAAAAAAGAGTTCCGCCTGGCTAGTAGCGACCTCAATCTTTCGTTAGACCAACTATACGGTCGATACCTTTTGATAGGTTTGCTTCGCCCGTTACGTTCGCGCTATTAGAGGTAATGACGGCGGCGTTGGCCGTACTTATAAAATCAACGGTAATAGTATATTTATTGCCTTTTTTTGTTACTTTGCCGCGGCACGCCACCATAGCCCCCAACTTCTTTCCCAACGTTGCGGCCGTCCCTGTCTCGATGGCTTCGCCCTCGCCGATACCGGCGCCCTCCAAAACCTTTTCGATTTTTTCCGGTTCGATAACCTTATATTTACCCAAATAGGCTAGCGCCGTCATCAGGTAACGAGCGGTTACCGGACCCAGGTAGTCGGTTGTATTTACGGTTTCGAAATTAAAAACCGCTATTACGGGTTTGGCCGTTTTGGCCGGCGATACCGACGGGTATAATAAGGTCAACGCCGAAAGCAGGCATATAATGCGGAAGACGTACTTGGCCATTTATTCTCCTTGCTCGACGCCGAGAGGGTGTTTGAAGTATTCGGCCGCGACGGCGGCCGGACGGTCCACATAACGGGCGAAGACGCGCATACGTTCCCTTAAACTCCGAAGATTTATGTATATTAAGTTCGCGTCGCTTTTACGTATCTCCGCGAGGTAAGTTTTAAAGTCCTCTGAAACGTCCGGGTGCTCGCGCACAAAGGAATCGATGAGTAGTTCGTGATGTACGAAACGGTTAATAGAACGCGAGTAGGAATAGGTCGTCTCGACGTGGTCTAAATAGGCTTGCTCAACGTAATCGATTTCCGGCGGAGGATGCAGGTTGTTACCCCCGGCCGATAACCTAGCGAAATATCGGGCGTGGTAAAGGCGGTCGACAAGCGCCGCCATTAAGTTTTTTAGTTCATCCGGGTCCATTAACTCGGCGCCGTTTTCGCCGTAACGGGCAAGGATTTCGTCGATTAAGCTACCGGCATTCGCAAACGCCGCATCCCTGGCGTTGGCGAACACTCTCCGGTTCCGTAATAGGATATCGGTGTTAGTAGATTTCATCGAGAATCGCGCGTTGCTCCCGGAGGTAATTCATTTCGTGAGACTCCGTCAATATCGTACCGGCCGCGCGATCGCCGACCCTACGGCCTTTAGGGTCCGTATACGCGTATACTACGTCCAATATGTTTAAGAGCGGTATGAGTAGCGTAATATTACGCATTATCGAGTTAACCACGTTCGCCGGCCGGTCGTAATCGCCATATTTAACGACCCGCAACCCCATAATCCGCTTACCGATACTGGCGCCGCCCCCGTCGCGGACGAGGAAATAGAAGAGGCCTATGCCCACTATCACGCCCCAAAACCATTGTTGGTAATAGTACCTGTCGGGCCCCGGCAGGTACGGGTTCATCTCCAAAAAGCTGAATATAAGAGCGACGGCGAAATAAGAAAGGCTTATAAAGAATAGGTCTACCAATTGCGCTGCGAAGCGCCTGATAAACGAAGGCCGCGAGAGATCCAATACGACCGTGCGGTCGATCTTTACGTCTTTACCCTTCCCCAACGCAACTTCTTCTTCCTCAGCTGATACTTTCTTAAACTCGACCTCGTCGACCGAGACTTTCGACACGTCGGGTGGCGGCGGTTTATCGTCGGCCGTAGGAGGGGGTATGGAAATCGAAACCAGATCTCCCACTTGGGGCTCCGGGATACCTCTTCCCGGCGGCGTAATCGCCGGTTCCGCGCCTGGGGCTAAAGGTTGGACCCCTACCGGTCCCGGGGGGGGTTTTGGCTCCGTAGGCGGAGCGGCCAACTCGAGCGGCGGAGCTAAACCCGCCTCGGCGGGCGGGGCCGGCATGGGTTCCGGAGGTGCCCTTTCCGGCGGTGCGACCGGGCCAGGCGGCGCCGGCGTCGTCGGTTCCGGGACCGGCATGGGCGGGGGAACTTCCGGTTCCGGAGCCGCTAAATCGGCGAATATATCCGCGAAGTCGGCTACCTCGGCGAGTTCCACCCACTTCTTCAGTTGCGGTTCCCAAGCGTAGTGGCTCCGGTCGAACTCGCCGCTCAAAATCTTTTCTTCGACTTCTCCGAATTCGAATGGGCCGTAACGCGCACCTTCTTTACTGAGGTAATATTTTTTTACGGCCTTCGGGGGCGTGGCTTCGGTAAGTAATTCCGCGAATACGGCGTGTTCCGAGGCTTTTAACCATCGGTTAGATTCGGCGTCCCAGACGAAATGGGAACGTTGGAAACGGCCTCTTTCAATTTCTTTGATTATGGCATCCTTGAGGAACGGGCCGCCGGTTTTGCCTTCGACGTTGATAAAATATCCTTCTTCCTCCGCGGGCGGGGCGGTCGTTTCCTCTTCGAAAACCGCGGCCAGCTCCGCGTAGAATTTGATTTTAATCCACCTACCCTGCTTCGCTTCCCAAACGTAGTCTTCCTGCGACACGGCCTTGTTCCGCACCAGTTCGCGGAATTCGGCTTCGTCTAGCGGCCCGCGTTGGTTCCCGTTGATATTTAGGTAAAATTCCATATCGGCTCCAAGGACGGCCTTTTGCGCCCGAGAGGATTCGAACCTCCGACCTATGGTTTAGGAAACCACCGCTCTATCCGGCTGAGCTACGGGCGCTTCCGGCTCTCCGAATATAATATATAACATAATAAAGCGTTTCGTGCAATATTGCGTGCTAAACTAGTCGTAATGGATTATCGAAAACACTTCGTAGTCGCGGATCTTATCGCGCCCCGACAAAAAGTCAAGTTCGACTAGGAATACGAAAGCTTCCACGGTCGCGTCGCAAGATTCCACCAGCCTCGCCGTAGCGAGCGCCGTGCCGCCCGTCGCCAGGAGGTCGTCACATACCAGTACTCGGTCGCCGGCGTCGAAAGCGTCGGCATGCACTTCTACGGCGTCGGTCCCGTATTCCAGTTCGTATTCTTCGCGCCGCGTTTCGCAGGGCAATTTGCCCGGTTTGCGTATGGGCACGAAACCTACGTCAAGGAGGTAAGCTACGGGAGCGCCCAAGATAAAACCCCTGGCTTCTACGGAAGCCACGCAGTTAATATCGCGGTCGCGATATCTATCGGCCAAGGCGTCTACGGCGAGCTTGAAAGCCTCCGGATCTCGCAGCAGGGTCGTTATGTCTTTAAATATGATCCCTTCTTTAGGCCAATCGGGAACGTCCCGGATACGACTTTTCAACTTCTCTTCGACCACTTAACGCTCCTTTCGGCCGGCACGACGTTATGTAACGTCGCCGAACAAACCGTCGGTTACTCCCCCCTCGGCCTTGGCCATTTGACGTAATTTATTCAAAGCCTCTTTCTCGATTTGCCGTACGCGTTCGCGCGTTATCCCCAATTTCTCGCCGGTCTTTTTCAAGGTAAGTTGTTCGTAACCGTCAAGGCCGAACCTCATCCGTAAAACTTCCTGTTCACGTTTGCTGAGACGTTTCATTAATTCGGCTAGTCTGCCGTACCGCACGAGCAAATAAGCCGTGGCGTACGGCGCCTCGGCCTTGTCGTCCTCGACTTTCTCCAAGAGGGACCTCTCGGCCCCCGGTAAATCCGCGTCCAGTTTGTAGGTCCTTCGCGACGATAAGAGGATCCGTTCAACCTGTTCCTGCGAGATACCCATGACAGTTGCTACTTCCGCCGGCGCGGGTTCCCGTTCCAGCTCGTGAGCCAGTCTTTGCAAAGTACGGAAATATTTCTTGGTGAGGTCGACGACGTGTACCGGTACCCTTATCGTTCTACCCTGGTTTATCAGCGCTCGGTTAATAGTCTGCCGAATCCACCACGTCGCGTACGTGCTGAACCGAAAACCTTTATGGTAAGAGAATTTCTCTACCGCGCGGATGAGCCCTAGGTTCCCTTCCTCTATGAGGTCTAGGAAAAACATCCCCCGGCCGATAAACTGCTTCGCTACGTTTACGACGAGGCGCAAGTTGGAGACGATCATCTTCGCCCTGGCGTCGGCGTCGCCCTTCTCTATCTTCCGAGCCAGCTCGATTTCTTCCTCTTTAGTTAGAATGGAGATCTTGCAGATATCCGACAGGTATGCCCGCACGAGGTTGGCCTCGTATTCCTTCTCCGACTCGAGCTCGTCTATGACCTCGGAGATCTGGTCGGGGCCGAGGGCGTCTTCTTCTTCGGCTTCCGCCTTTTCGTCGAGACGGTCCGGTTTTTCGGGACTTTTGTCCGGGCGTGGTTTTTTTGCCACTTTCTTCCTCAACGGCGGACCACGACGAGCCTGGCTGCGGCGACGTCAAGGCCGTTTTGGAGCCTTATGATGTATATGCCCGGCGCCAGGGGCCGACCGTCGCCGCCGTTCAATTGCCACGTAACGAGGCCCGGGCCTGCCGACGATATGTCGAACTGCTTGATTTTACGTCCTTTGACGTCGTAAACGGCCAGCGTGGCGCCGGGGCCCCGGACGGCGAACCTTATCGTCGTCTGATGGTAGGCCGGGTTGGGGCTAGGTGGTGCGAGAGCGAATGACAGCGGCCTTTTCCCCTTTACGTCGACGTCGACCGACGCCACTATTCGCCGGGCAGTACCCTTAATGGCTTCGAGTTCGTACGTATAAGTCCTCCCCGACGATACGCCTTCGTCGACGTACCGCATGGGCGGCGTTCCGGTGATCAGGGCGCGGTTAACGCGGTTGTAGTCCGAAAGTCCGCTCACACCCGACGCGCGATAAAGGTTAAAACCGCGTACCGGAAAAAAGCGGTCGTAATCCCACGCCAACGCTACGGCGTCGCCAACGTTCCGGGCCGAGAAGCCGCGGATGAGGACGGGGATATAGTCCGGCCTTATACGCAACGTCGGGTCGCCGACGACGGTCATGCCGTAGTGCCAGTCACGGCTCGTTTTGCCGTTGGCGTCCGCCCATTTCGCGAGCCAATAGCGGAAGGCTTCGCCGAGCGTCTTTCCGCCGCCGAGGGGGCGGTAGAAGTCGTCGAAGTGCAACATCCCCCCGCTTTTGGTCGAGCCTACCGCCGCTAGGCCGTAGTCGTTGTTCATAAAAGCGTACCACCCGGCCATGTAGTCGGTCTCGGTGAAACGGGCGTTGTAGCACGCGAATAGATTGTAGAAAAGAGCCAAGGGTTTGATGGTGTGGAGTTCGCTCATATACGTATAGCTCGAGCGGCTGCCCGGGCGCAAGAATTGGTGGAGGAGAGGATTAGAGTGCACGCAAACTTGAATGAATTCGTAGTCGTGACGAAGGCGGGTTTCGTAGTCGGTATCCCACGTTGTGTATGGGTCGTACACGGCGTCGGCGTCGGGATAAGCGAGACGTAAATTATTCGCCCACTCGAGTCCCCACGGCTCCCAATCGTCGTCTACGTAACATAGCGCTTTGTCCAGGCAACGGAGTTCGCCGGCGCGGCAAGCCAAAACCTTGTCGATATAATGGTTTACGAGGTCGGCTTCTACGGAGCTACCGTACGACAGCGGGCCAGCGGTCAAGCGTCCGAACCGGATGTCGGCTTCCACCGCGCCCTCGTGTACGTCGTAGACGCCCTCCTCGTAACCCTCGTCCTTCCATACGCCGTCGAGGTCCATGTAGAAGAGGTCACAGGGGAACGGCTTACCGTTTTCAAAACCGCCCTCGATCTCGAACATGGCTACCGGCAGGTCGCCGACGAATATGGCAGTGAATTCCCCGCTGGCTTGGTTATATCGCCCGATTAAGAAATCGCGAAGGTCTTTGGGCTCGCCGCCTGCCGTACGGTATATATTTACGGTGTACCCCTCGCGCTCGAGTGCGCCGACGAAATCGCGCGCCAGTTTTTGTTCGACTTTCGGGTAAAGCGAGTCGTTGACGACGATACAACATACGTTCCCGCGCCGTTGAGGAGGTCTTACGGGTACGATGAAGAAGGGCGAATTGGACGACCACGAAGCCCTTACTTGCTCGAGCGTTTTTAGCTCTGCGCCGCCGCCGTCAACCCAACGCGTAACCGGCACTTCGTCGAACTCTTCGAGAGTCGCGCCAGTAACCGCGGGGCACAGTAAAACAACGCAAAATGCAACCGCGCATAGTCTATACCTAAACATTATTTTCACCCCTTTCAAAATTTAACGTCGAACGATGCGAATTTTCCCCTCGGCTCCTCATCCATCCCGTCCACGCGACGGATGCGACCGTAGGGCGGCCCTTCTCGGAGAACCCGTTCGAAGTTCGTCACGTCGTCGCGCGGCCCTTCCAGAACGGCCTCCACCGAGCCGTCGTACAAGTTCCGCACGTAGCCGGTCACGCTAAAGGCCGCCGATTCGCGCACCGCCCAATAGCGGAACCCCACCCCTTGGACTATACCCGAAAATAATAACCTGCGCCTAACGACATCGGCAGAAGGCATCTTCGTTTACTCTAATAACGACGCGAGCTTATTTATCGCGCGTTCGGCATCCGGTGCCGGCCATACCCCCTCTATGCCGGGCCAGGTATTTATTCCTACTACTGGTTTGCCGAGTTTTAAGGCCAGCGCGATTTCGGAGAGCGTACCGTATCGACCCCCAACGGCTATCACGCCGGCGGCCGCGGCGACGACCATTGCGTTCCGCGCGTGGCCCAATCCGGTGGGGATAATTATTTCGACGTATTCGTTGGCGGCTGCGGCGTCGTACGTCGGAAGGATGCCTACGGTCGTGCCCCCCGCTTCCTTGGCTCCCCTGCTCGCGGCTTCCATAGCACCCCCCAGGCCGCCTGTGATTACGACCCATCCGCGTTCGGCGGCTCGACGGCCGACTTCGTAGGCGGTCTCGGCGAGCCCCGGCTCGGCGGCCGCGTCGCCGATTACGCTTACTTGTATTGACATATAAAAATTGCCGACGCGCGATCCCGGCGGGCCGCGGTGGCGGTAATTTGGGGGCGAGAGGATTTGAACCTCCGACCACCTGCCCCCCATACAGGTGCGCTACCGGACTGCGCTACGCCCCCAAGGCTATTAATATAATATATGAAAAGAGCCGGCGCGGCAACCTAAAAATTCGTCTCGCGGCGGCGTTTCGTTCGGCGACGGCCTTGCGCGACCAGGGCGATTTTCCGGACTTCCTTACGTCGTTCGTTTTGGCGTATACCATAAAAAAGGAGGCTCCCTGGAGAGTCTCCTTTACATTTTTCGGGGCGACTGGATTTGAACCAGCGACCCCCTAGTCCCGAACCAGGTGCGCTACCCGACTGCGCTACGCCCCGATATTCGCGGCCGCACGGTAGACGTGCGACCGTTTATTATAATAAATAGGCTCTTTAAATGCAAGTTGCTTCCCGCCCCCCGAGCGGTTACCGCTTCTTTCGCTTCTCGGCGCGGAGAACGCCCAACAAGTTTTCGAGGTCGTCGCGGAGCTGGGCGAGCATATCCTTGTCCTGGCTCGGCCGCCGGCGCGCGGCGGCGAGTTTCTTGCGGGCTCCGGCGATGGTGTAGCCTTCTTTGTACAACAATTTCTTTATGGCTAATATCAACAGGATATCGGCCTTGCGATACGCGCGCCGGCCGTTGGACCTTTTCTCTGGCTTCAGCGTCGGGAACTCCGATTCCCAGTACCGGAGGATATGACTTTTAAGGCCGGTGAGCGCCGAGACCTCGCCGATGGAGTAAAATATCTTGTGGCGGTCGCTTAGAAAATCTTCAACCATGACGTTACCCCCGGCGGCTTAAATCTCCACTTCCAAGGAGAAATCGAGCGCCGGCGCAGAATGGGTCAGGGCGCCCACGGATATGCGTGTCGCGCCCGTGCGGGCGTACGCCGCTACGTTCGACAACGTGACGCCGCCCGAGACCTCTACGACGGCGCGGCCTTCAATAGCGATGCATGCATCGCTCGCGGCGTCGGGGTCGAAGTTATCGAGCATAATAACGTCGGCTCCAGCCGCTGCAGCCTCTTCCGCCTCCGCGGCGGTTTCAACCTCGACATAAATCGGCATACCGCGGCCGCGTTTCTCTTGCGCTTTTTTAACCGCTTCCGCAACGCCGCCGCATAACCATTTGTGGCTGTCCTTCACCATGATGCCGTCGTAAAGGCCGAGGCGGTGGTTTTCGCCGCCTCCCGCCCGTACTGCGGCCTTCTCGAGCGAACGTAGGCCAGGCGTCGTCTTCCGCGTATCTAGTATCGTCACCGTTACGTTATCGGCGCGCGCGACGAACGCCGCCGTCAACGTCGCGATGCCCGAGAGCCGTTGTATAAAGTTTAGCGCCACCCTTTCGCCGGCCAATATCGGCCCGGCCGGCCCCTGTAACCTCGCCACGGCCCGGCCCGCGGAAAATTTACGACCGTCCTCTACCACGGTTCTGAATATTACCCGGCGGTCTAACGCACGAAAGACGCGGTGCGCAACTTCCATCCCGAAAAGGACGCCGTCGTCGCGGGCGACGACCGCGGCTCGCGCCTGTACGTCGCCGACGCCGAGCAAAGTAGTCGTCAGATCTCCTGTGCCCACGTCCTCTTGGAGAGCCCGAGATATGACGTCATCCCAATCCGAATCGGCCGGCACGGCCAACGTTCCTCAGTTCCCGCTTTCCCGCCCTATCTCCAACATGCGGTCTATCGCCCGTCGGGCGGGTTCGGCGATATCCGGCGGCACCGTTATCTCGTATTGCATATCCTCGAGCGCGGCACGGACGCTTTCGAGATTGGTCAGCTTCATGTTCGGGCAGACCATCTCCTCGGCCACGGGCCAGAATTTTTTCCCGGGGCAGCGTTTCTTCAACGGGTACAGCATCCCCTTCTCGGTACCTATTAAGAAGTCGGAGGCAGCCGACTCTGCGCAGTACTTGAGCATACCGCTCGTGGAACGCACGGCGTCCGCGAGCTCGATTACCTCCATACGGCATTCCGGGTGTACCACGACTTCGGCGCCCGGGTGTTCACCCTTGACCTCCAGGACCATCTCCGCGGTAACGCGGGCGTGGGTGGGGCAACACCCCGGCCAAATAATCAAGTCGCGCCCGGTCATTTTGCGCACAAACGCGCCCAGGTGTTGGTCGGGGGTAAATATTATCTCGCGGTCCTCCGGGATGGAAGAAACGACTTTTACGGCGTTGGCCGATGTGCAACAAACGTCGGTCACGGCTTTCGTCGCCGCGGTCGTGTTTACGTACGATACGACGACCGCGCCGGGGTGTTTCTCTTTGAGCGCCAAAACGTCTCCAGGGCGGACCATCTGCGCCATAGGGCAATTTGCATCTTGTTCCGGTAAGAGTATCGCCTTTTCCGGATTGAGTAACTTCGCTGTCTCGGCCATAAACCTAACGCCGCATAAGACGATGACGTCGGCGTCGGTTTGGGCCGCGACCTGAGCCAACCCCAAGGAATCGCCGACGAAATCCCCTATGTCTTGGACTTCGGCGATCTGGTAATTGTGCACCAGGAAGGCCGCGTTCTTAGCTTTTTTTAAGTCCGCTATCTGGGCGAGCACTTCGCTCGTACGTTCGGCGGCCGTAACTACCTTCATAATAACGTTAATCTCCCGGTACCGTTTGACGGAAAGCCTCGGCGAGCGGGCGGTCGGCGTCTACTTTTAGGCCGTGGGCCGTTTCGTTACCCGTTACGAAATATATTTCGTGCAAGCCGGACCCGGCCAATATAGGGTATTTCGTTTTGAATTTTTTACCCCTCAATTTAATAATGTTTTGGACGTTGCCGTCTGCTATTTTTAAGCCTTCGGCGTTCGTCAATAGTTCCCCCTCGGTCTCCAGGACGTAGATGGTCGATTCTCCGTGCTCTCGGTTCTCCGAAGTAACGTCAACGTCGGTTATCCCGGCGCTGAAGTCGAACGGTTTCGCCGGGTCGAATTTGCCCATAAAGAAGCCTTTCATGGTACCGAATTCGTCCGCAGGTCGGCTCGCGAAGACAACTTTGTGCGGGCCGCCGGCAACGCGGAACCACAGGTCGACCGCTACGGAACCGTTTTCGGGTTCGAATATGCGGGTATTAACTTCGTCTAACCATACGCCGACCAAATCGTCTGTTTTTAGCGTTAAGGTCACTTTCAGGACGTTAGCAGTTTCCTTTTTGAGTTTTATCTTTTTAAATTTTATGGAGCGTTTAGAGAAGACCTGGGTACAGAAAAGCGTCCCTTCTTCGGAGGCCACGCACCCGATACCCGAATGCGTGAAACGGCGGTCGAGGATGTTTTCGCGATGATATTCGCTCGCGAGGAATAGCTTGGTGAGTTTGCGGCCCACCTCTTCCGCGTCGGCGGAAGGGGGCACGCTGTTCTCGGAGGCCAGGTTCTCCGCGACCGATATATCCGTAAGGCCGGCGCTGTAGACGCGGCCCAAAACGTTTTTTAAACCGGGGGTCGGCGAATCGTGAGCAAAATAATAAAGCCGTGTCATCTCGTCGGAGTGCTGACGCGCCGCGGCCGTCAAACCGTCGTCGTGCGTAAGGGGAGGTAACCCTTGCTCTTCCCTAACCCGGTTAACCTCTTTAAACATCGCTCTTTCAACTTCCGGTATCCCTCGTATTTCGGAAAAGAGATCCTTTTGTAGGTGAATCTCGTCGGCGGCCAGCGCGGCGGCCGTAGCTAAGGCTAAAACGACTATTAAATTCCGAATAACGTAACAGACTAAACTATTCTCCACTTAAAGGACATTATCACGTAACTACCATAAAAGCAAGGAAAAAACTTGCGTTTCGTTTTATATAATGTTAGAAATTATACGTGGTTACGTCGTCCAAAACGCTGGTAGTAGGTCTTACGGGGTTAATCGGCGCCGGGAAGAGTACCGTCGCCGAGTTATTATCCAAGAAGGGGGTTCCGATTATTGACGCGGACGCCTTGGGCCGGGAAGTTTTGGCGACGTCGAGCCGCGTAAAAAAAGAACTACGAGCAGCGTTCGGACCATCCATATTCATGGCTTGCGGCGACGTCGACAGGAACGCTTTAGCTAGAGCAGCGTTCGCGTCCGAGGAGGCGGCGGAGCGACTGAATGCCGTAGTCCACCCGCCGTTGTGGGAACGCATAAAGCGCGAGGTGGCGGCCCACGAAGACGCCGACGTGGTTGTCATAGACGCGGCTCTTATAGTAGAATGGGGTACGGCGTTGCCGGTCGACGTCGTCGTCGTGGTGGACGCTCCCGAGGAGGTTCGCAAGCAACGGTCGTGGAGCAAGTACGGCGAGGAAAATTTCCACGCCCGCCAATCCCGCCAATTCGACGACCAACGCAAGCGTGCTCGGGCGGACGTTATAGTCGACAACTCTGGGCCCTTAGCCGAACTGGCAAAGAAGGTGGACCTTTTGTACGGGCTATTATTAGAAATGGCTCACGGGAGGATGCTCGAAACCAAACCTTTGGAGATTTAATAAGTTATGGCTTATCTAGTTAAGGTCGAGGGTCGGTTCGCGGCCGCGCACGCGGTTCGCGGGTATGACGGCTCGTGCGAAAGGCTGCACGGCCATAACTTCGCCGTAACCGTCGTCGCCGAAGCTGCCACCTTGAACGAAATAGGAATCGCCGTAGACTTCAAGGAATTAAGCAAGCACCTTGGCGACGTGCTGGAAGTTTTGGACCACCGGAATTTGAACGAGTTACCCGCGTTTTCGGCCCGCAACGCCACCGCGGAAAACGTCGCGGCCTTCGTTTATGAGAAATTGGCGCCGAAGGTCAAAGCGCTGGGCGCGACGTTGCGCCGCGTAACGGTCGAGGAGTCGCCGAAATATGCCGCGTCGTTCGTCCCGGACCTATAACGCCGTTGTCCTGCTATCCGGAGGCCTCGATTCCGCCCTCAACCTGGCGCTCGCCCGGCGTTACCGCGCGCCGGCACTGGCGCTGACCTTCGACTACGGCCACCGGGCGGCCCGGGCAGAGGCCCGCGCGGCAAAGAAACTATGCGCTTATTACGGCATCGACCGGCGGCTCGTTCCGTTGCCGTGGTTTCGCGACCTATTGCCGCGACGACTAGGCGAAGTAGGCGCGCCCCTCCCCTCTCGCCTTTCGGACGTAGATGCGGTTTGGGTGCCGAACAGGAACGGCGTCTTCGTGGCCGTTGGCGCGGCGTTCGCCGAAGCTCTCGGCGCCCACGTAGTGGTAGCCGGCTTCAACGCCGACGAGGCGGCTTACTTCCCCGATAACTCGGCGGCGTTCGTGAAGGCCGCGAACCGCGCGCTTGGCTACTCTACGGCCGGCAAGGTCAAGCTCGTGTCGTATACGAGCTCGCTGGGAAAAGCTGCTATAGTGAAAAGAGCGGTTCGTATGGGCGTACCGCTGAGGTACGTATATCCGTGTTACGGCGAGGGGCCGCGGCCTTGTGGGCGTTGCGCCTCCTGCCGGCGTACCGCGGCGGCGGTGGAAGCGGCGGGTTATCCCGAGCTGCGCGAGGAAATATTCGGCGGGCCGTTGCGAAAGAAATGATTTACAGAACTATTGGTTTTAAAACGGTTTGATTATCGATTTTAAATGGCAACGTGGTATCCCTAAAAACTTATTTCGAACGTACCGAACGGCCCTATACCGAGCTGTACGGCCATTTCGCGTTGAAGAACTTCGGCGTCGCGGGCGACGCCATCGTCGCTTTCGTCGGGCCCTGCGACGTTCCCACGGAAAACCTTGTGGACCTGGCGGACCGGCACGCCGGCGCGAAGATCGTCGCCGCGCGGATGCTGCATTTCATCGTCGAACACTTCGGCTTGGCGCTGGCGGAAGCCATATGGCGACAACGCCTGTTGGCCGCCATCATCCTGGAGGAAGTGCGGCGGCGGGCGCCGCAAGCGCCGCTTCGGCGCGAAGGGGACGACGTTTACGCGGGGGACGGCAAGTTGACGGTCTCCATAGCCACGTCGTCGCCTACGTCGGCGATCATACACTTCGGCGTCAACGTAGACGGTACCGGCGCGCCGGTAGAGGTCTCCGACCTGGGACGGCTGGGCGTTGACGCCGAGGAACTGGCCGCGGTCGTGATGTCCAGATATGTTGACGAAGTGGAACGTTTCGTCGAAGCGCTTGGTAAAGTCAGGGGCGTATGCTGAAAGGGTATATTGACGAAGTATTTATAAGCGTCCAGGGCGAGGGGCCGCTGGTCGGCACGCCGATGTTGTTCATTCGGTTCGGCGGGTGCCAGGCGGCATGCGAGCGTTGCGATACGCCCCGCGCGCGGACGCAAATGTCGCAATTCCCCATTCACGGCCCCACCGCCAAAGTCGTTGCCAACCCGGTGAAGGTCGTCGACCTAACGGCACACGCGACGCCCCTCCTGCGAGGTCTCCCGTTCCTCGCGATCACGGGTGGCGAGCCGCTGGAGCAACCCGGTTTTTTGTCCCTCCTCCTGACCCGTCTTTCCGAAACGGGTAAACACGTTTTACTCGAAACGCGGGGTTACCATCACCGCGAGTTGGCGGAGGTGATACCGAGGATCGACGTCGTCGCCGTAGACGTAAAGCTCCCGTCGTTCTCGGAACGGCGTTTGCCGGTTAACGCAACTAAAAACTTCCTCACGATCGCCATGCAAAAAACTTGCTACGTTAAGGTCGTCGTGGGCCCGGACACCGGAGAGAGAGAAGTTATGGAAGCGGCCCGCCTCGTCGCGGACGTGGGGGGCCATATTCCCTTCATCGTCCAACCGCGTTACGACGAAAAACCTCCTCCTCCCGGCGAAGCGGAGCGGCTACTTGTCCTCACTACCCAACTCACGACGATCCTCCCGGACGTGCGGCTTATACCGCAGGTTCACCGCGTTCTGAGATTGAGGTAAATCCAAACCGGTAATTTAATAAAGAGGCCGGTCAGCGGGCGCCTTTCGACGTATTGGGGGCGGCCCCAAGGTCTTTTAACATAACGTCGGCGTCTTCGCCGTTCGCGTAATAACGCGGCCAGCGCGCTACGGTTTTGAAACCAAATTCTCCGTAGAGGCAAATCGCAGCGCAGTTGCCGGGTCGTACCTCCAAAACGATCCGGCGGCAGCCGCGGCTTTCAGCTTCGCCGATCGCGTCCTTTACTAATACCGTACCGTATCCTCGGCGCCGCGCCCGCGGCGCGACGGCAACGTTTAGTAGATGGGCCTCGTCGGCGCATATCCACAAGTCGTAGTAGCCTATCACCTTTCCCTCGAGCGATAAGACTTTGAACGTAGCCAAGTCGTTTTCGATTTCGCCGTAGAGGGCGCGCTCGGGCCAGGGACAAGGAAACGCCGTCTTTTCGATGGTGCTTATCGCCGGCACGTCACCCGGTTCCGCGGACCTTAACGTAACTTTCACACTTGCCCTCTTTTAAGGTAATAAGGCCGAAGCGTCGCTACGTCGTCGGGGCCACGGCGGTCGAACGCCCGAGCGCCCAACCGACCTAATACCGCGGCGTCGGGCCATACCTCGAGCCAGCGGCCCGCCGGCCGGCCCGGTCTGAGCCAGGCCGGCGGCGTCACCGGGCCGGCGTACACGTCGTACGGCAAACTCGCTAAGGCAGCCTCGTCTCCAATATCGGCGGCCAGGATTTCCTCCGGATAAGAACCCGTGTTGTCGTAAGCGGCGTAGAAATAATAACCGCCCCGGGCGTCCAACGCCGTTACCACGACGCCGTCGTCGCGGGCCGCCGCCGCGACGGCGGCGAGCGAGGACACGGCTACGAGCGGCAAACCGGTGACGAACGCCAAACCCTTGGCCGCGGCCATGCCGACCCTGAGGCCCGTGAACGACCCGGGCCCGCTCGCCGTCACTATCAAATCCGCTTCCGCCACCGGCCACGCCTCCTTTCCCAACTCTCGGAGGGCCGGTATTAAAACGCGCGACAAACGCCCTTTCGCGTCTATGCGGCGAGCCGCCTCGAAAGACGACGCAGCATCCACGAACGCTACGGAGGCCCGAGTAGTAGAAGTCTCTAATGCGACTACACGCAAAATAAACGCTCGAGCCGCCGCCGGAGCTTCGCCGCGGCCGATTCGCCGCATTTCAAAACTATCCGCCGGCGTTTCTCGTCTACAATTTCGAAATATAGCTTTATTAAAAAGGAACCTTTGCCCCAAAAGCCGGGAGGTAGGTGCGAGCTCCATTCCACGGCGACGATTCGCTTGTCGTCGAGATAGTCTTCCCAGCCGAGGCCGGCGGCTTCCGCCGCGTCGAGCCGGTACAAGTCCACGTGTACTAGCGGGCCGTATTCCCGCACGAGCGTGAAGCTCGGGCTCCGTGCCTCCTGCGCTGCTTTTAAACCCCGCGCCAAGCCTCCTACGAAAGTCGTCTTGCCACCTCCCAGGTCGCCGTTCAGTAGGATAACGGCACCCGGCGGTAATGCACCCGCGAGCTTTTCGCCTAGCACCGCCGTCGCTTGGGGAGAATCGGTAACCGTCACTCGCAAGGTGCTTACTTCTCCTTTTCCCGCCGTAGCTTTAAAAAGTGCGACCGGAAAGGTTCGAACAGGTTTTCCGCCGCGGCTTTCCGGTAGTCGGGGTACGTCCACGGCAACGCTGCGAAAGCCCGGTCACGATAAATAAGCTCGACGACCGCGTAGATGCCGTCGCGGAGGTAAATCGCTTGCGGCAGCGGCTTAGTCGTCGCGAGCACCATTTGCAGCGCCGAAACGTACCCCGGGTCGAGGTTAACTCGCCTGTCGCCCCCCTGACGCCACCGGTCTTCCAGCGCTGCTCCGGTCAACTTGTGGTCGGCGAGCGCCGAAGGTGGGACCAGCCGTGTGCCGGCGCGCCAAAGGCGTATAAGTCCCGTCCCCATCTCCTGTTGGTAGTAGTCGGTCAAGCAGAAGGGTACCGGTTCGGTACTTTGCGCCGTTTCGAAGAGTTCGTCGTTCGCCGCCCGGACGACGTCTTCCAGCGATACGCCGGGGGCGGCTATCACTCCTAAAATTGGAAGAACCCCAGGTTCTTTTTTCATGGTACACGAAGAGCGCGCCGCTCGACGCGCCCGTATAGGCCGCCGGGACGCGGCGGCACAATTGACGTATTCTCAATATTACTTATTAGTTATAAGATAGTTAAAGACGCGGGTCGCCAGCCGGCCATGCCGATATTGCGTTCGCCAATCGAACGTGCCGAAGGAGACGAAGCCGCGGCCGTATCCAAATCCGATGAGCAACGGCGCGTTGGCCCTTTTGCCGGACGTCGTTTCGACGTCGCCGCGAACGAAAACCGTACCTGTCGTATCGGTCGGGACGGCCCAGTTCCCCAGGTCGTACCTTAACCGCCACCTCGGAACCGCAGCGCATCTTTTTAGGTCGGCGTCGACGAATGCCCCCTCGACGTCTTGATACGGACTCCCTACGGCCGGGTCGGTCGGCCAGGTTACTTTCCCCGGCCACGAAGCCTTGACAAACGGCCACGCTTGATCCGTCGCTATCAGGCGCCCTCCCTTTTCCACGAACGATTTTAAGTTCTTAATAACCGTCTCGTTCTGAGCCCACGTCGTATCGACGCCGCTGTTGAGGCACACTATGTCCGCGCCCCGCAACGGGTTTTGCTTTTGGGCGAGCGCTTCTACGCCGAGGGTTTTATATCGGTAGCCGAGGTCTACGAAGATCGTCCCCATATCGTCATAACGGCCAGGGACGTTAACGAACGTACCGGCTCTCGCCGGCGCCAGTAACACTTCGACGCCGCCCGCCGAATAGCCGTCGACGACGTCGGCGTGGAAATTGCTTTTTAACAAGCCGTTCGGCGAGGTTACGTTAGCGCGGTATGACCCGTCGGGTATGACAGTTATAGTGAAATAACCGCTGGCCGACGTAACGGCCTCGCCGTAGTAGCCACCCGGCTTGACGTCGGCGACCGCGACTTCCGCGCGGTAAGCCGGCGTCCGGCCGTTGGGGGCGTAAATATTGGCAGCCACGCCCTCGACCTTGCCCAAGAGCAGGTCGCTGCGGCAGGCCAAAGCGGCCAACGCCAACGAAATATATAGAGCTTTATTTACCATTGGCATCGAACCGCCGGTACGCCCATTTCGGCTAGCTCGCGGGTTAAAAAAGACCGAATCTCAGAAGCTGACGTCATTGTGACTGCCCGTTCGGCGACCCGGCGCGCGTCGACGTACCGCGCAGCCCTCAAGGCTATCTTGATATCCGGAACGGAAGCCGGGCTCGCGCTGAATTCGTCGAAGGACAGGCCCAACAAAAGTATGGCCGCTTTGGGGTCCGCGATCATTTCGCCGCATATACCTATCCATATACTATTACGATGGGCGGCGTCGGCGGTTGTTTTTATAAGCTTCAGTACCGCGGGGTGAAAGGGCTCGTATAGATAGGCGATTTTTTCGTTGCCCCGGTCGACCGCCAAAGTGTATTGGATTAAGTCGTTGGTACCCAAGCTGAAGAAGTCGCACTCCTGGGCCAATAAGTCGGCGCTGAGCGCCGCCGACGGGACCTCGACCATAATGCCCACTTCGAGCGCTTCGTCGACGAAACGCCCTTCCCGCTCGAGCTCGCGCTTAACGTCCGCCAGAATTTCTTTGGCGGTGCGCAGTTCCTCCACGTCGGAAATCATGGGAAACATAATCTTTACTTTCCCGTACGCGGTAGTTCGCAAGATAGCGCGAAGTTGCGTCCGGAATATATCCCGGCGCTTGAGGCAAAACCGTATCGCGCGTAAGCCGAGGAAAGGGTTGATCTCACGAGCCACCTCGGGAAAAGATAAAAACTTATCGCCGCCGATGTCGATGGTTCTGATAATGCAGGAGTGCGGAAAGGAGGCCTCGGCTACTTTCCGATACGCGTCCAGTTGTTCCTCTTCGGACGGCAAGTCGCTCCGGTGCAGGAATAAGAACTCCGTACGGTACAAGCCGACGCCGTCGCAGCCGTGGCGTGCTACGGCTTCGAGTTCGGCTAAGAGTTCGATATTAGCCGAGAGCTCTATCCGGTATCCGTCGAGCGTCGTTGCGGGGAGTTCTGCCACTCGGGCGCGGCGTTTTTCTTCCGCCAATAGTTCGCGCCCCAATTCCTCGTAGCTCGCCTCGACCTCGTCGGTCGGGTTTACGACAACGCGCCCGTTTATGCCGTCCACGACCAAACTGTCTCCCGCGCGGACGTAACCAACGACGCCGTCGGCGCCTACTACCGCCGGCACCTCCATGCTGCGGGCTATAATCGCGGTGTGGGATGTCCGGCTACCGACTTCGGTAACGATGGCGCCGACTTTTTCGCGCGGCAGCGCGGCCGCGTCGGAGGGCGGCAGGTCGTGGGCCACGAGTATCGAATTATCACTAACGTCCTCGAAAAGACGGTAGGCCACGCCCAGAAGGTTCATTACGACGCGGTTGCCGACGCCCCGCAAATCTACGGCGCGCTCGCGGAAGTACGGGTCTTCCATAGCCTCAAAGACCACGAGCATTTCGTCGAGCGTCGTTTTGAACGCGTACTCGGCCGATACCCTATCTTCGCGGATCATATCGCGAGCTTTTTCGGTCAGCATTTCGTCGTCCAGTACCAACATGTACGCGTCCAATATCTCGGCCCGTATCGACGCCTCGTGTTTTTTGACCTCGTCCCGCAGCGACGCGAACTCGTCGCGCGTTACGGCGAGCGCCCGCTCCAGCCGCATTTGTTCCGCCTCGACCTCGTCGAGGGCTATATCGCGCCGCTCGACCGTCAGCTCGCGCGGGGCTACGACGAACGCTCTACCAAGCGCTACGCCGCCACTTGCCGGAATGCCTGTAAACTCTCTCACGTCTAGTTACTCGTCGGTACCGTCTTCCAGAAATGATTTAAGCCGTTCGCACGCGCGCTCCCTGTCGGGACCATCCACTTCCAGGTATACCGTTTCGCCCCGGGACACGGCCAACATCATGACGCCCATAATAGATTTGCCGTTGACGCGCTCGCCATTCTTTTCCAGTATTATGTCGGCTTCGAATACACGGGCAAGCTTCACGAACGACGACGCCGGGCGCGCGTGTAAGCCGTACTTTTGCTGAACCGTAACCTTTTTACGAATCGCCGCCATAAGACCTACGCCGTCAGCACTCCCACGACCGTCGCGGCCGCGGCCACCAGGTACCAACACAGCCCCGGCTTAACGCCTAAACTTTGGACGACTACCGACGCGAGCACGGCGCCGCCCACCGCCGCCGCGGCTCCGAAACCTCCGAAGCCGGTTTGTATTGCACGCCACATTACGGCCACCGTAAACGCCCCCAAAAGAAATGAAGCGACTACTTTGACGCTCACGGCAAAACGAGGAAGGCGAAGCATTTTCAGATAACTCGTTACCCTGCGACCGAGTCTCAGGCCCACGTTAAAGAGCTTTATCCTCGCCCAAAAATGGAAGACGTTATATACAACTAGCGCCGAGATCGCGCCGACGAGGGCGTAGCCCGGCAGAGCGCCGTAAAAAACCAGCGCTAATAAAGCCGCCGCAGGCATCAGGCCCGTCCAGAACAAGTCGTCGCCCAGAGCGCCGAGAGCACCCATCATGGCGTTTTTTATATTCGCAACCTCAACGTTCAAGTTCTCGCCGCGGTCGAGCTCGACATGTGCTACGACGCCCAAAATACAATTCGCGAAGTACGGCTGCGTATTAAAAAAAGATAGATGCCTGATCACGACTTCTCGACGCTTTTCGGGTGTACGGTATAACCTCTTCACCACCGGCCATAGCGCGAATAAAAATCCCAACGACAGCATACGCTCGAAATTGTTCGTAGCCTGGATGAACAACGAACGGATTATCATCTCCGCGCGCGTGCGGCGCGGCAACGGCGGGTCACCCTGCTGTCTCGTGCGTTTCATATTAAGAACGAGAATATAAAGGCGACGGCGGCCGCGACTACGGCGCCGACGCCGAAAGCCGCCAGGTTCCGGGCCTTCCAGTAAACCTTCAACGCGGCGCCGATGCCCACGGCGGGCGAAATTACGAACGCGAGCTCCAAGCCGGGGTACCAACCCGGCGTTATGTGCCTTAACGCCAACGTGAGCAACGCCGAGCCGACGAAGATTGCCACAAGCAGGAGGAAAAAGTCTTTCAAGAAAAAATTCGCCACGCCTTTTATAACCGCGCCGCCGAGCGCGAGCGGCCTACCGTCTAGCAAATCGTTCTCGCTCCGGTGCAAAATGCCGACGTTTCGGCTTTTAATCCAAAAATCCAGCTTGCCCGCCAATACGCCGACCGGTATAGCGAGGAACGCCGCCGCGACCGCTCGAGCCGGCAACGGCGCCGCCGAGGGCCCGGCCAAACCGACCGCGGCAATGGCCGTAATCGGTGCGCTTGGCGGAACGTATGCGCCGACGGGGATCTGGCCCAACCATAGAAGTTGGAACGTTAACGCCGCCCACACGCCCAACAACGGCTCGCCCACCATATAGCCGACTAAAACGGCGCCTACCGCCGGTTGCGCCAACATAAATTGGCCTATGGCGATGTTATCCAACCCTAATAGAGCGCCGACGAACGCGACGCAAATCGCCCGTTCCGCGCACGCCAATAATACGAACCCCTCTAACATTTCCTCAGCTGACCTTTAATGCGATGCTACTTTCGAAGCTGCTATCGCCTTCCGGTTGCCGCCGCCAAAAGAAAAAAGACGACCCTTGGTAAACCTTTTCGAAACCGCACTCTGAACGATTGACGGTATATATCGGCGCGTGCCACAGCGCGTAGGCGGGCTCGAGCGTTAAAGTTATCTCCCATTCGGCGAGGCGGTCGGCTATCACGAACGCTGTCTCTTCGGGAGCCGCGAAAACGTCGTTACACCCGAACTCGCCACGGCTTCTAAGAAACGCGTGACCAGGCGATTCGGACCTAATATTTAAAGTTAATTCTATCCCAAGGATCGTCGGCTTAGAGAGTTTCGTGGAAAATAGGTAGTTCAAAGCAAGGCCCCGTTCGGATAGCGCGATTTTTTTATCCACTTCTACCGTCGCGCGCGGCCTGGCGTTAAGCGCGCCGCGGACGCGCCAACCGCCGGCGTCTCGAACAGGCCTACCCCACGAAAACGGTACGAACTCAGCCGCATCCTCGCGCGCGTACGCCTCGGCGTCCGCATCGCCTTCGAACAGGCGCTCCAGGAATAACCTTTTAGGATGCCGGTCGTAAATGAGGTAATTTTCAAGGCCGGATTCTTTGACACGGTGCGGCGCGTGTATTGTCTTCGGCGCGCCGTCGCCGCCGTCTTCGAGCGCTACCAGCTTATCGTGATAAGGTTCGGGGCGCCTGGCCGGAACGTCGGTCAGAACGGCCGGCGGCGAACGCCGCGTGAATTCCACCGCCGCTAAACCCTGTGCCGTAAGCACAGCCACGACGTTTTCGTTCTTCAACGTGATTTCGGCCACGCCGTCTGCGTCCAAGTCGCCTATTTGCTCGCTCGCCGAAGTTCCTAAATAATGGTCGAGCATCTCTTCGGCGCGGACGAGTTCGTTTTTAACGCCCCGGCGGAGATGCGGTAAGTAGAAGCCGCCGAAGACACCGTGCCAATAGGCATCGTTGGCTTCCGCCCGCCAAAGGTGGCGCCGGATCCGGTCCGCTTGCATATCGGGGCGGTCGTCTACCTCTTCCAAACGCCGACTAACTTCTTGGACTCGCTTGTGGAAGAAGTTAACTTCGGCGTACTTCTGGAAGAAAGAGCGGAACCCGCCCCCCGTAACCAGGTCGCTGGCGGCAAAGTCGGGCCCCAATCGCTCGAGGCGCCGCTGCGTTTCGGTCGGCAAGGCCCAACGCGTCATCTCTCGGTATGAGGTTGCCGGAAGGTACGCGGGGCCCGCGGCGGGTACGGCGGCGACCGCCTCTCCCAACGTTGTTACGCGCAGCCAATCGCCGTTGTCAGCTAGCGCCGCGAAGAATGCGTCCAACCAACCGTCCTCGTAGCAGAGTTTATGAGTGCCGGGCCACTCGCCGAATTTTTCGCCGTCGTCGGCGAGGCACGCCATCCGCGCCCCCGCTTCGTATAATTCTCTGAGGTAACCGATAACTTCGCCCGCCGGTGCGAACGGTACCGAGTACCGCAAGCGTTCCGATATGGGGCACGCCGTCACGGTCGCGCCCTGGTGCTCGGCCAACCACGGACGGTCGAGCTCGTCGGGCGCGATCCCCGCGGTCCGAAAATGCCAATCGTCCAAGGCCGTATAGCGTACGTTGGCGTCGGCCAAGATGCTCGGCAAGTGCGGCTCGTAAACCCTTTCGGCAAGCCACATTCCCCCGGTTTCAGCGCCGAAAACGTTCGCTAATTTGGCGGCGTACGCGACGATCGAGCTTTTAACGTCGTGCTCGGGTGCCACCGGCGCAAGGGCTTCGTAATACGTGCCCGTCAGTATTTCGCACTGTCCTTCCGCCACCATTTCCCTGATCGCGGTAACCGCGTCCGGCGCTTCGCTCTCCATCCACTCTAATAAGGCCCCCGATATATGAAGCGAGAACTTGACGCAGGGGTGCCGCTTTACGACTTCGAAGAAGGGTGCGTACGCACGTTCGTGAACGCGCGCTACGACTTCCGGGAAGTTGCCGACGGGTTGATGGTCGTGTACCGCGAAGGCGAATATTAACCGCCCGTCCCGCTCTCCAAACGTTTCGCTCAGCCTCGACGGCGGGCCGTTCATAGGTCGCACGGCAGCTTCGAAATGATCTCTACCGGCCGGGCTTGCGGTACCATCTGGAAGTAAACCTCGACGTTCCGGGCGGAGAGTTCGTGGAGCGCCCGGCAGTCTTCTTTGTCCACCGAAACGCTTTCCATTATCTGCCGTTTCCCGGGGCGGAAGTGCATACCGCCGATGTTTAACTTCTCGATTTTTACGTTCATATTTAAAAGGTAGAGGGCGTCGGCCGGCGTTTCGAAAAGTACGATGGCGTCGCGCTCGGCGAAGGCGTCGCGGTTGAGCTTCGCCGCGGCCTCCTTCGGCCGTAGCACCTCTACCTTGACGTCCGCCGGCGCGCCCATCTCCATCATCGTACGAGCCAATTCGTCGTCCGCTACCCGTTCACTGCATACCAGTATAGAATTGATCTTTAGAAAACGCCCCCAACCGACGACGACCTGGCCGTGTATCAAACGGTCGTCTACCCTGTACAATAAGACGCCCATCTTTAACGGACGCTCGACGTCACTTAACGGAGTTTTTCGGCCAGAACGGCCCGGACGTCGACGATGGATTTCCTACCGGCTTTCACTACCTTATCCACTAAATCCTTCAATTGATACAGGTCGCGGTCGATGGACGCCTCCAAAACCATGGGAAGGTTAACGCCCGTTACGACGGCGATTTGCCCCGGTTCGCTGTCGCAGACGAGACGCGCCGCTACGTTCGAGCAAGAGCCGCCGAACATGTCGACCAAGACCAGGATCTGTCGGGCGCCTCCGCGCTCGAGCTCTTGCCACGCCTCTTCAATTTCGCGCTTTAAGTCGTCCAGGCTCTGGTCGCTGCCGAGACCTACGGCCCGCAACAAGGGAACGCGTCCCATTATCATTGCGACCGAATTTACTAGCTCGCCGGCCAACTCGCCGTGGGCGACGATTATGATTCCGGTCATGGTTTTCCTTTTTTATCCGGCTGGTAGTTGGTGGCGATTTCGGCGCGTAGTTTTTCGTTAAAAACGCGGGCGGCGTCGAAGCCGTAACGCTTCAATAGATAGTCCAGCGCCGCGACTTCTACGAGCGACGAAATGCTTTTACCCGGTACCACTGGAATAACGATGAAAGGGGCTTCAATGCCGAGGATGTTGACGACCGTCCTGTCGAGCCCCGTACGGTCGTAATCCTCTTTGGGGTCCAGCAATTCGATCTTTACGATAAGCTCCACGTTCTTCGACTTGCGGACGGCACGGATGCCGAATAATTGCTTGACGTTCAGTACGCCTAAACCGCGTATTTCTATATGTTCGCGAATACTCTCCTTGGTATCGCCGACGAGTTCTCCCGTTATGCGGCGTCGCACGTACACCACGTCGTCGGCAACGATGCGATGGCCGCGGCCGATTAGATCCAAGGCGCATTCGCTTTTACCGACCGCGGCGGGGCCGAGGATAAGAACGCCGACGCCGTAGACGTCGAGCAAATCGCCGTGAAAGGCCAGCCGGGGGGCGAACTTGTCGCGGAGGTGGTCGGAGAGGAGTGCTATTACGTCAGTGGTGCGTCGCCCCGACACGGCTACGGGTATTCCCCGATTACGTGCGGAGACTTTTAGGGCCGGCGGCGGCCTCCGTCCGCGCGCGACAACGAAGCAAGGTAAACCGTCGTACGACGTGATTTTGTTGAATATATCCGAGCGTTTTCTTTCGGTTATACTGGCCAAGTACGAGAGCTCCGTCATGCCGAGGACCTGCACCTGGCGATGCGAAAAACGATCGAAGTAACCCGCAATGGCCAAACCCGGCCGGTTAATTTCCGTGCCGCGCACGCGCCGGTCGAACCCGCCATTGTCCTCGACCGAGGATAACTTGAGGGTCGCCTCCATCTCGGCGAACATTTCGCCGACCGTTACGCCGACGGGCGGCTTCGTGCCGCCCAGAGATAATTCTTCGACGTTGACGATCTCCTTCCGGCGTCTCGCCATCCGGACCTTAGACCTCTTCCTCTTTTATTGCCGCCAATATATCGTCCGGCGTTTTCGCCTCCAAGAGCCTTTTGCGAACGGCTTCCTTTTTGAGGAAGCGCGAAAGCTTAGCCAGCGCCCGGAGATGTTCGCTGTCAGTGGGCGCGCAGAGGAGAAAGAATAAATGTACGGGCTTCTCGTCGAGCGCTTCGAAGTCGATTCCCTCTGACGAGCGGGCGAACACGGCGACCAATTCTTTGACGACGTCGGGATGGCCTTGGCGCGGGTGCGGTATCGCGGCGCCGTTCTCAAACCCGGTACTGCACAGGTTTTCCCTCTCCCGCACCGCTTTCAAGATCGCTAATTCGTCGTTTATTTTGCCGGTTTCGGCAGCTAGCGCGACGAGCTCACGGAGGACACCGTCTTTATCCTGGGCTGCTATCTCCAATTTTATACCACTTGGATCGACGAAATCCGAAATCTTCACGGCTAAGTCACCTCACATTTCAGTACGCCCGAAGGGCGCATCGACGGCAGCGTCCCGGCCTTAAGGTTCAATTAAGCCGATGTTGCCGTCGCGGCGGTGGTAGATAACGCTTACCTCATCCGTTTCTGCGTTTTTAAATACTAAAAAATCCTGGCTCATTAGATCCATTTCCATGACCGCTTCCTCCACGGTCATAGGTTTCACCGGTATCTTATCAACGCTGACGATAACGCGCGTGTCCTGTTCCCTCGCCATGGCCTGATGGTCGTATACCGTCATAACGGCCTCGCGTATTTTTTCGGGACGTGCAACGCGGCGGCTCTGGATCCTACTGCGGTACTTCCTTATCTGTTTTTCGATCTTGTTGGAAGCTATATCTATGGACGAATACATGTCGGCGGTATTGCCCTCGCCCCTTATCGTCAAATAGTCGGCCACGATAGTAATCTCGGCGATATGATGGTACCTCTCTATCCTCAACGTTACGATGACATCCTGGACTTCCCTAAGCCTTTTCGTAATTTTACCTATCTTTTTACCGATATAAATTTTCATCGCGTCCGTAACGTCGACGCGCTTCCCGGTAATCTGCAACCCCACGTGTACGACCTCCATCTAATGCTAAATATTACGGTGGCAAAGGGTAAAAATCGGCGTCACCGGAACCTAGTTTAACATAGCCACGGTATTATTTTCAAGCGGCGGCGGATTTCGGGCGGGCGCCGTTTACGCGGCGATATATGCTACCGGCCTGGTACGAGGAACGAACGTACGGAGCGCAAGCCGCGTCCAAGAAGCCCATCGTGCGTGCCGTCGCCTCGAGTTCCTCGAAAGCTCGAGGTCCCCAGAAGCGAGCTACCGCTAGTTGGCGCGTGGTCGGCCTGAAGTACTGCCCTATCGCGACGATCGAAACGCCGACCGACCGTAAATCCCGTAAAACGGCGCAAACTTCATCCTTCTCTTCGCCCAGACCTACTAGCAAGGCCGACTTCGTCAACGCGCCGGCTTCCGCCGCCCACGCTAATACGTTTAGCGACCGTTTGTATTCGGCTCCCGGCCGAACGCCGCCGTACAAACGCGGTACGGTCTCGACGTTGTGGCCGAACACCGCTATCGGCGCCGACGCCACCCGGTTTACGGAGCGGCGAGTCCCCGCGAAGTCCGGCGCCAATACTTCGACGTCGGCGTCGGCCACCGTAGCGCGGACGGCTTCGACGGTCGCGGTTACGTGGTCCGCGCCGCCGTCGGCCAGGTCGTCGCGGGTAGTGGAGGTGAGGACGACGTACTCCAGCTCGAGTGCGGCCGCGGCCCGGGCGACTTTCTCCGGCTCCCCCGGGTCAAGGAATTTAGGGCCGTGCGACACCGAGCAAAACCGGCAATCGCGCGAACAACCGGGCCCCATTAGCAGAAAAGCAGCCGTTCTATCCTCCCCCATACACCGGCCGCGGTTCGGACACCGGGCTTCCTGGCATACGGTGTTCACCTCCGCAACGGCGCGGCGCGCGGGCCCCCGGCCGACGCGGTCGGTTACGGGCCGTCGCAACCACGCGGGAATACGTTCGCTCTCGTACGTTCGCAAAGTTTAAGGCTTATGCGTCGCCAAGCCCTGCCAGTCCTCCAAGGCTTCCGCGACCAGCTCGGCGTACGTTGGGTGTATGGCTATGAATTCACCAAGCTCAGTCACGCTCGCGTTGCACGCCATAGCCGCGGACACGATTTGGACGATTTCCGCGGCGTCGTGGCCGACGGCGTGGGCGCCCAATATCTTACCGTCCTCTTCCACCGCCAGGATTTTAAAAAAGCCGTCGACGAAACCGTCGGCGCGCGGGCGCCCCAACGCCCGGTAGTCGGCCTTCCCCTCCCGCGCGGCGATGCCGCGTTCCCGGGCGTGGTTCGCGTTCAAACCCACGCCCGCCGCCTCCGGGTCCGAGAAGACGGCCCAAGGTACGCGGTCGTAGTCCATCTCTTTGTGGCCGCCCAGCATATTCTCCACCGCCGCTAAGCCTTGCCGAGTGGCGACGTGCGCCAACATCGGCCCGACGCCGGCGGCGTCGCCCGCGGCCCAGATGCCTTCGGCCGTGGTCGCCATCGCCGGTGTCGTTTTGATGCGGCGACAGTCGCTCTCTACGCCTACCGACCGAAGTTCCTCTTCGTCGATATTCGCCTGCCGGCCCACGGCGAACAGCGCCCTTTCCGCCTCCAGCACCCGGCCGTCCGATAGGCAGACGGCGACGCCGTCGCCGCGCTTTTCCAGCTTCTCTACTTTGGCGTCCAACATTATCTTGACGCCTGCGCGTTTCATAAGGCCGGCAAGGCGCCGCGCGACGTCCGCGTCGAGCCCCGGTAGAACCTGAGGCATCATCTCTACCACGGTCACTTCGACGCCGCGCCGTCGGCATATAGTAGCCCACTCGAGCCCTATGGCGCCGCCGCCTACGACTACGAGGCTTTTAAAATCGAGCGGCGAATCGACAAGGTCGTCGCTCTCCAGGACGAGCCGGTGGTCGACCGGCATCACCGGAAGAGACAGCGTCACGGAACCGGGCGCGTACAATATCCCTTTCCGCGCTTTTATTACGAAATTCGCGTCGCCGTCGACGGCAACCTCGCCGTCGCCGGCCAGACGACCCCGCCCACGTACGAACTCTACGCCGCGCTTTGCGAACAGGAATTCAATTCCCGCGACGAGCTCGTCGACCAGTTTGTCCTTATCGGCGACGACGTCGCGCCAGGGACGGGTATCGGTAGCGCTGCGCCGGCAATAAAACTTCGTTGGAATACAGCCGACGTTAAGGCAAGTCCCGCCCAAACGACCCGTCTCCACTAAAACGACGTCGGCGCCGAGCCGGGCGGCACGTACCGCGGCCGGGTAACCCGCCGGGCCGCCGCCCACAATGGCTACGTCACACTCTCTGCATCCTACCATATTTTCCGGGGATTTTAAGCTCTCGGCGATACTTCGCGACCGTCCGCCTCGCAACGCGTATGCCGCGTTCGGATAGCTCCGCGGCCAATTCTTCGTCCGACAGCGGCGTGTTTTTATTCTCGTCCTCGATAATATCTTCCAGTACGGCTTTGACGCGTTTCACCGATACCGGCCCTTCGGCCGCCTGAACACGTCCCGTAAAGAAGTACTTCAAGAGATAAACGCCCGGGGGCGTATCCGCCACTTTTCGCGCGACGGCCCGGGAGACCGTAGAGACGTGGAAACCGACTTGTTCCGCTATTTCCTCCATCGTAAGGGGTTTAAGGCCGGGCTCGCCGACGACGAGGAACTCGCGTTGGCGTTTAAATATAGCGGCGACCACCCGCTCAAGGGTGCGGCGTCGCTGGTGGATGGCGCGGATGAACGACGCCGCGGCCGTCAAACGGTTTTTTAAAAAGCGAACGGTTTCCTGGTCCGGGTCGCCGTCGCCGGCCAGCAACGCGCGGTAGCGTGGGCTTATGTATAGGCGCCCGACCCTGTCGTCCAACAGCGTAATTTCGACGTTTCCCGCGACAAGCTCGATGCGAACGTCGGGAATTAGGGACGGGTTTGTCTCGCCGCCGAAAGCCCTGCCCGGGCGAGGCTCGAGGCTTTTTATGAAATCGATCGCTTCTTCCACTTCCGGCTGTGATACCTTAAATTTGGCCGCTAGCTCCGACGGTGATTTGGTTACGGTTTGTTCTAAATATTTGTCGATTATTACGCCTGCCAGCGGCGGCGCCTCGTCGCTAACCTCTTGGTATTGTAAGAATAGCGCTTCTCTAAGATCGCGCGCGCCCACCCCGCGGGGTTCGAGGTTCTGGACGATTTTGATTAAAACACGCGCTGCTTCGCTCGGCTCTACACCCATCTCCTCGGCGACGGACGCTACTGGAACGCGTAAATATCCGTCGAGGTCGAGCGCCGAAATAATGCCCGCCGCCAGTTCGAAGTCCGAATCGGTGACGCCCGAGACTTCGAGTTGAAGCATGAGATACTCGGCCAACGTAACGGGCGTGCCGGGGGCCGACGCGAATTGGTCGAACTCATCTTCGCTCTCGGCAAAATATCCACCCCGCGACGCGTTTTCGAAGTAATCCTGCCAGTCGATATTCTCTACGCGCTCAGCAAGAGAAGGTCGAACGCTCTCGCCGACGGAGAGGCTCGGTTCCCATTCCAAGACCGGGTTGGTTTCCAATTCTTCTTCGATGGCATCCTCTATTTCCAGATTGTTCAACGTGAGGAGGCGGAGCGACTGCTGGAGTCGTTGCGATATTATTTGGCGTTGTTCCAGTCTCTGGATAATTTTCATGTCGGCAGCTTAGCGTCCGGGCCGTTACATACGGAACCTTTCGCCCAGGTAAATCTTGCGAGCTTCCGGGTCGTTGATAAGTTTTTCGGCGTCGCCCGATATCAGTATTTGGCCTTCGAACATTATATAAGCGCGGTGCGTTATCTCGAGGGTTTCGCGGACGTTGTGGTCCGTAATTAGGATCCCCAGCCCCGCCTTCTGCAACTGTAAAACGATGTTTTGGATGTCTTCGACGGCCAGAGGGTCAATGCCGGCGAACGGTTCGTCCAGCAAGAGGTACAACGGTTCCGACGCGAGGGCACGCGCGATTTCCACTCGCCGGCGTTCGCCGCCCGAAAGCGTATAAGCTTTCGCTTTTGACAGGTGGTCTACGCCCATAACGCTGAGCAATTCCAAAGCGCGCCGTTTGCGCTCGCGAGCGTTCCAATGCATGACCTCCAGCACGGCGAGGATGTTTTCCTCGACGTTTAATTTTCTAAATATCGACGCTTCTTGCGATAAATAACCCACGCCCCGCCGCGCTCGTTTGTACATCGGCAAATTGGTTAATTCTTTCGGGCCGAGAAATATCCTGCCGGCGTTGGGTTTAATGAGGCCGACGATCATGTAGAACGTAGTCGTCTTCCCGGCGCCGTTTGGGCCCAAAAGACCCACGATCTCGCCCGGTTTTACGTCGATTGATACATGGTCCACCACGCGCCGCCCGGAGTAGATCTTTACGAGGTCGTCGGTCCTCAGAACCGCGTCGGCCTTTTTCGCTTCGGCCGCCCGCGACGGTGAAATAACCTCCCTGATTCCATCTTCGGTTGCGACCCTAGCCACCGGAAACCTCGCGTTCTTTGGCGGCGGGCGTTTCCTCCGTAAAGTACGAACCTCGGGCGCGGCCGAAGACGACGATGCGCCGTACTTCGCGCTCCGTAACGAAGACCGAGATCCGGTCGCCCGCCATTTGCGTCACGCCGCTTCTCCCCTCGGCTTTAGCCGGTCGGTATACGCCTTCCGCGTTGCCTTCCACGATAATTTTCTTGACCTCGCCGTCGTCCATCTTTATTCGGATTAGGTCGCCGACAGCGTCCACCTGTTCGCCTGTCTCACGGCCGAACTCGTCAAAAGGCCAATAGTGGCCTTCTGCGTCGCCGACGATGTCCACCTGCTCGAGAATGCCGTCCGTGAAGTAACCTTCTATCCTCCGGCCGGCGGCCTCCACCCGCCCGGAAGGGGGTTCTTCTCCTTCTTCGTCTGCGCCTACCCCAGTCTTTTCCGTAGGAACCGTGCTCGCGCCCGCTTCGCCTTCGGCCGTCGCGACGGTCGGCGGCGCCCCCTCACTCGATTCGGCGGCGGTCGCAGCCGGTTCCGGCGTCCCGCTTTCTCCTTGTTCTCCAGCCGCTTCCTCCTCAGTCCCTTCTTCTTCCTCTTTCTCTTCGTTTCGGGAGAAATATAAAATACGGGCGGAGCCTTCGGCGACGGCGCGGCGCAACTTCTCCTCCGCGAGGAAAAGCGTTATTACGTCGCCCGCCAGGCGGCTATCCTTCTGGCGTACCACCGGCTTTCCGCTCAATTCTACCCTATCCTCTTTACCAAAGTATTTTAATTTCTGGCCGTAACCTTCCACATCTTCAGAAACTATTTTAACGTCGCCGGCGGCTTCGCTGTAATCCTCGTCCGTCCACATCCGCATTATATCCGCGGTTATCGTTATGGGCCGGTCTCGTTCTATGACCAGCCTGGGGCTCTTGGTAGCCACCGAGAGCTTATCGTCGCGCCGATATTCGGCGTATCCGGAGGTTAACGTATATTTCTTTACGTCGTTCTTTACCGTCACGTTGCCGAGAAGCGTCGCCAATTTATCCGCTTCGTACGAATATGCCTCGTCGCAGGTAATAGTGGTCCCGGCGTGTACTATAACGACGTTGCCGATGCCGTGCAGGACCTGATCGCCGGCGGTATAATAACCTTCCGTGACGTCCGCTTCGACGTGATAAGGTTCCTCGGCCCCTTCTTTTATTTTAGCTCCGCGTTCATCCGTTTCCACCGGTTCTATTCCAACCGCTGTTTTTTCGTCACAAAGGCCGGTACCCGGGTTCATAAGTAAAAACCCGCCAGAGGATAATAACAATATACTTAAAAATCCTTTGTTTAACCTATTCATTATATGGGTCTTATGAACTCGACGTCGCGGCAACTCGACGCTTAAAAACGAGTCGCCGCGCGGTTCTTTATGACACGAATCTCGATTTCGCCGTCGTCGTAAATCACGTCGGTATACCCATTGAGGTACGCTTGCCAAAGGACACGCGTTGCGGGATCGTAATGACTCCAGAAATAGCTCGTGGCGAATTGGCCCGTGAAAATGTGCGTTGCCCCCAGCTCGTCGACGTAATCCGCGACCTCTGACGGCGTGTTTAGCGTCGCTACGTGGATCAACGTTTCAGACGCCTCGAAAAACGAGTCGTATATAGCCTTTCTTTCCAAGTATAGCAAATGGTCGTTAAAAATCATCAAAATTACGGCGTCCTCGGGTAAATTTTCGTTCACGAATTTGTCTGCGGGATATACGGGTACTGTTCGTAATAAATAACTGTCGACGTCGCGGCTCATGAGATATTTCAACGCGTCAGGGACGTAGTAACAGACCCCAAACGCCGTGACGGCGTATCCGAAGGTTATTCCCGAACCGACCAAAATAAACGTCAACGCCGAACGCACCGAGCTTCTAAAAGACGCCGTTATATGTGCGAAAACTCCCACGGTTAAAATCGTGGACGTCGCGAAGGCCGCGCTTAAAAACCTTAATTGTTGAGACGCTAAAAACGCCCACGCGACGAAGTAAAAAGCCGTGTACGTTATCAACCGCCACCGCCGGAACCAAATTAAGGATAGCAATACGCCGACAAGGCTAAAGGGCAACAGAAAGCCGTCGAACTTTTCGTAGCCGGAGTCAGCTTGGAAAGATACGCGGTACGGTAAAAGTACGTAATCTATGGGGTCGCGCCCCATTCCTATCGATTTTTGCCATACCAAGACTTTTTCCGCGGCTACGGGCGATAAGTCCCGGCCGCCGAAAATATTGTAAAGCGATGGGAATACCGGGTTTCCCCGTTCTACGAACGCTTTCCCCAACCAGGGTAATACCGTAAAAAAGGCCACGGTGAGAAATACGGCCACGTGGCGGAGAGAAGCGCGACGACGGAATAAATCGGTAATTAAAATGGGGGCCAAGCCGATCAACGCGTACACGCCGGTATATTTTACGCCCAACGCGGCGCCCAAGAGGACGCCCGCGAGCGCCGCTTCGCCATAACTTCTAAACCCCCGTAAATAAATAAAGAACGACATTAACGCAAAAGCGCCCAATATCATATCCACGTACGCCGAGGAGAAATAAACTAAAAAAGAGGGGGTAATAAAGAGAAAGGCGGCCGCGGCCGTGGCCCATAGGTTGTCCACATACCGCCGCGCCAACCGCCAAGTCACGACGACCATTAAGAAATTTATCAACGGCGCCACCGCGGCGGCGCAGCCGACGCCGTCCCATACGTACGCCCACGTGAACATCATCTCCGGGCCCAACGGCATGGACGAATACGCTAGACGCGGTAAGTACACGAAGCCGTGAGCCGCGGCGTAAATTTTAGGAACGTAGATATGGTAGACGAGGGAGTCCCACTCGAACGGCGGCAGGCCGACGCGTATAAGGGCTGCGGCGACAAGCGGCGCTACGGCGGCCGCGACGACGAGCGGCCCGAGGGTTAAAGACGACAATCGGTCCTTTAAAAAATTTCCGAATTCGTTAACGTAACGCCAAAAGAGGGGGGCCGATAACCCGAGTATGACTAGAACGATGCCACGGACGACCCAAGGGTATAGCAAATGGACGGCGGCTAAGGCGAAAGCGGCCAAGCCGAATATTATAAAACCCAGCGCGAGCTGGATTTCCCAATACGGTTGGCGTTGGCGAAAGACTGAGCGGTAGACAAGCCGACCCACGAAATACGCCGCCCATGCCAGCGCGAAGAAGAGGAAAACGTGCACGACCTCGTTAGCGATAACCGTTAATATGTCGAGGCGATTCTGGTGATAGTAGAAAAACGCGGCCACCGACGCTAACACGCTCGCGGTGACGACTACCGCCGCGGCGACAGCCTGCAATTTTCGCAACATCGCTTCTCCTCGAATACCGCCGTTTTAAAAAAACTTACGTCAGCGTTAAGATTATAGCGATTACGTCGGGCGATATCAAGCCCCATCGTGTTCGACACCGCCCGCGTTTCACGGAGCGGACGGGTCTAAATGTTTTAGCATCACGGCCGCCGTGCACACGCCGCGGCTCTTCTCGGCTTGGAACGATGCGGCTCACCCGCGGCGCTCGAGCGCGCGTATTTCGTAATAACCGTCGTCGTATATGGCCGTCGTGTACCGCGCCAGGTACGCCTCCCATAAGCGCCGCGTCGACCGCTCGTAATAATTCCAAAAGAACGCCGCGCCGACGCGATAGGTCATAATGTGGGTCGCGCCGAGCCCGTCAACGTATGCCGCCACCCCAGCCGGGCTTTTTAACTTCTGGATTTCGTATATCGTTACCGACGCGTCTAAAAACGAGTCGTAGATAGCAGGACGTTTCAGGTATAAGAGGCAATTGTCGAACAGCAACAGGATGACTGCGTCTTTGGGGAGTTCATCGTTGACGAACTCGTCGGCCGCGTAGCACGGCGCGTTTTCGCGCAGGTACGCTTCGGCGCCGCCTTTCTCGTAGTAATGTAAACTCCCCAAACCCGTTAAGATGTTCGGCACGTTAAGTACGTAACCCAATATCAATATTAAACCGACGAATGCGAAGCGGCTTACGGCGCGCGCCTGACCTTTGAAGACGTCGGCTGCAGCGGCGAAAACACCCGCCGACAACACGGCAAGCGTCGCGTACGCCGCACTTAAAAAACGGAGTTGCTGTGACATAAAAGCCCACGCGGCGAAATAGAGGACCGTAAAGGTCAGCAACCGCCATCGCCGGAACCAGACCAGCGCAAATGGTACGATAAGAAAACTAAATGGCCAGAGGCTGCCGGCGAAACGGCCGTAGCCGCTGCCGCCGAGGGCCGAAACGCGGTATGGGAGCAGTAGATAATCGGCCGCGCTGCGGCCCATGCCGATGCGCCGTAACGCTGGGAGGATTCCCGCCGCCGCCTCGGGCGACAGGTCGTGGCCGCCGAAGACGCCGTACAAAACCGGGAAGACAGGATTGCCGCGTTCGACTAGAGCCTTGACGAGCCACGGGGAGACGACGGCGAAGGCGGTGATCAGAAACGCCGCCGCGTAACGGAGCGGCAACTTCCGCTTGATAACGTCCACGAAGATTACGGGTAGAAGCGCGATGACCGCGTATATCCCAGTATACTTTACGGCCAATGCCGCGCCGAGTAATACGCCCGCCAAGGCCGCGTCGGCGTAACGCCGGAAGCCGTTTAAATAAGCGACTAAAGCCATTACGACGAAGGCGCCGACGACGAAGTCTACGTACGACGAACCGACCGCGGTTGCGAAGCTGGGAGTGAAGAGAAGCAAGGCCGCCGCCGCCGCGGCCCAAAGGTCGTCAACGTAGCGGCGCGCCAACCGCCACGTTGCTACGACTAATAAGATATTCAGGAGCGGCGCGACGGCCGCCGCGGCGCCCAAGCCGTCCCACAGGTACGCCCACGTGAATATCATCTCGGCGCCGAGCGGCATAGACGCATATACTAGGCGCGGCAGGTAGACGAAGCTGTGAGCCTCGGCGAAGACCTTGGGTAAATAGAGATGGTAAACCAAAACGTCCCATTCAACGGGCGGCAAACCCACCCGCACCAAGACCGCGAGCGCGAATGGAATGGAGGCGGCGACCACGGCGACGACGCCGGCCGAGGCGCCGCTCCACTTCCGTCGTACGGAAGCCGGTACGTCGCGGACGTAGCGCCACCATAGCGGCGCCGACAGCGTAATAACAAGTAATACCACGCCCCGGACAAGCCACGCGTAAAGAAGGTGGGTTGCGGCCAACGCAAAGGCGGCCGTGCCGAAGACGGCGAACCCCAACGCAACGTCGACCTCCCAATAGGTCCGGCTTTGGCGAAATACGTATCGGGACGCCGCCCTGCCCACGAAGTAAGCCGACCAAGCCAGCGCGGCGAACAGAATGAGATGGACGCCGTGGCTCGCCAAAGCAAATAAACCCTCGCGGTGTCCTTCTTGATGGTAGAAGAAAGTGAAAGAAGCAGCCAGCGAGCCGCCGCCGATAACTGCTACGACTAGGATGGGGCGTAATTTAAACATGGCCTTTCCAAAGCGCCGTGGGCACTATCGCAATACCCCGAGTATTAACGGACGCGGCGTAGGCTTTTCGCCGACGTCGAAGGCGACTCGCGCGAATTCGAGGGACCGGCGCAAGCGCTCGTCGTCGTTGTAGCGAAGGGTCATCAACACGTCGCCGGCCGATACCGGTTCCCCTGCCTTCTTGTGCAGGACGACGCCGACCGCCGGGTCAACGACGTCCTCTTTTACCTGCCGGCCCGCCCCAAGCGTGTTGGCCGCCCGGGCTACGGCGAAGGCGTCCAAACCCGATACGTACCCTCCCCGTTCGGCTTTCACGGGAGCCGTCTTCGCCGCTTCCGGAAGGCGAGTCCACCATTCGGCGGGGGCACCCTGGGCGCGCGCCATCTCGTCGAGCTTCGCGAAAGCCTCCCCTTTCTCAAGGGTCGCTTCCAAGCGGCGTCGCGCTTCTTCCGGGCCGGCGATGCCCGCCACGGTCAGCATCTCGGCGGCGATCACAGCCGAAACCTCGAGCAAGTCGTCGGGGCCCCGGCCCTGTAACGTCTCAACCGCCTCCGCGACCTCGAGCGCGTTACCCACGGTGCGCCCCAACGGCTGGTCCATGGACGTGATTACGGCGACGGCCTTCCGACCGGACGCTTTAGCCGCGGCGATCAAACTACCGCCGAGCTCGCGAGCGTAATTCTCTTCTTTGGCGAAGGCTCCCCTACCCGCTTTGACGTCGAAGACGAAAGCGGGAGCTCCGCCGGCGAGTTTTTTGCTCAATATGCTGGAGACCATTAAGGGTAACGCCTCCACCGTAGCCGTGGCGTCCCGGAGCGCGTAGATGATTTCATCCGCGGGCGCAACGGCGTGCGCTTCGGCGACGGCGCACCCAACGCGGTTCGCTTGCTCTTTTAGCTCCTCGGCGGTGAGCGATAGGTTTATACCGGGGATGGCTTCCAGTTTGTCGACGGTGCCGCCCGTATGTCCCAAGCTACGGCCCGAGAGCTTAGCTATCCGTGCCCCGCAAGCCGCCGCCCAGGGCACGGCAACGAGCGTTACAGCATCGCCCACGCCGCCTGTCGAATGTTTATCGACGTACGGTCCCTCGTCGAGCACTAATTGTTCGCCCGAAGCGGCCATGGCCGCCGTCAACGCCGCCGTTTCCTCGACGGTCATTCCCCGGAAGTATACGGCCATGAGAAGCGCTGATATCTGGTAATCGGGGAGCTCGCCGGCTCCGAGCGCTTCTACGAAACGGCGCCAATCGTCGTCGGCGACGGCCTTGCCGTCGCGTTTGCGAACGATTAAATCCGTGAACCACAAGCTTGCGGCGACCATTATTTTAAAAGCCGCCCCCCGGCGGCTATTTGCGCTCAAGTGCGACCGTTAAGAGCCGATTGCCTCGTAAGCCGCCTTTACCGCGGCCGTCACGTAATCGACGCAGTACTTGTCTCGGATATTTTTACGCTGGTAAGTCTCCCGCCCTTCCGGTTCGCTTAAATCCAGGTCGATCAACTCGCGGCACAGGATCGTGCCGAAGCGTTCGCGGAAGGCCCCGACCACGTACGCGGCGCGCTCGTAGGACCGTTCTTTCGCCTCGTCCCCTTCGCCCTCACGCCTCCCGTGCCGTAAACCGACCGCAATTAACGCTCCGGCCAAGGCGCCGCATATCTCACCCCGCCGGCCCAGACCAGCACCGAAGCAGGTGGCGACACGGGGTAAACAACTTTCGCCGGCGCCGAAGAAACCGCTCACCGCGGTCGCCACGGCTTCCGCTCAATTGAAACCTTCGCAGAAGAGGTTAACGGCGGCTTTGGCGAGCGCGTCGACGTCTTCAATTTCCCGTCCCGGCCTTGACATTCTTACGCCGTCCTCGTCGCGCCGCAGTAGGCGCACTCGTCGTCGCCGTATATTAAGGGCCGACCGCACCGGCTGCACGCGCGTTCGGCGCGTTGCTCAGCCAGCCACGCCGCGTCGCCGAGCTCCCGCCGCCGCGTTAAGTTGCGGCTTTTTATACCCGTGTACCTTTCATCCAAATCGGCGTAAATAGCGCAGCTTCCGCAAAATAGGCCACAACGTCCAACCAGGCCGGGCCCCTGGTTCCCATCCGCGTTGCGGGCCAAACCTGTAACTCCTCGGTGCTAATCCTCGTCGGGACCTTCGCCGGCGTCGCCGAGGTGGAACCTCAACCAGCGTTCCTCGCCCCAGGCCTTTAATTGATTAGAGTAGATTTTGGGACGGCCGTCGAACTCAACGTTATTTTGGGCGTACTTGGTACAGTCGTTTATCTCGGCACATTGCGCGCAATAACGGTAGCCCCTTTCGTCGAGGCAGACGGCGATCTTACATTGGGCGTTATAACAAGTTTCGGCGGGGCCCTGGCATCCAGTGCAATTTATACGTTCGGGCTCGACGCCCATTTCGCGGGCGAGTTCGGTGACCGTCTGGGGATCGTCGGCGTGAGCGGCAATATAAATCCGGCATTCGCCGCAAAATTTACCACATCGGCCTACTAGTTTGCGGTCCATAGGCTACCTCAACGGTCAAGGACATCTAAAAGGTCGGGCGCGATTACCGCGGCCGTAACTTTCAACGCCGGCAACGCGACTATACGCGCGCTAACGAACGCCTCGGGCATAGGGACCTCGGCCGGGAAAACGTCAAATGTTTCGGCGAAAAGCCCTTCGCCCCCGGCGATCTCGGTGCGGGCCTCTTTGCCGCCGGCGAGAGCCTGCCGGCACAATTCCATTTTCTCTTCCAGGTTGGCTACCAACGCTTCGTCGTCTTCGCGGGCGACACTCGCGAGCAAAGCTTGTTCGGCCGCCCGCAGCAATACCGGTATATATAACCCGCTCCACATGTACGCGTACCCTAAAAGCTTCCACGAGCGAGGGTTCTCGGGACGTCGGTCGACTTCGCCGACGTAAAGCTCTATTTGCTGCCAAACCGTAAGGCGGCGGTTGAACTCCCGCAACGAGTTCTCGCCCGATGCGCGGCGCGGCAGGCCGCCCGCTTCGTCCCAATAAAGACGACACCGCTCGAGCGCCGCGGCGGCGTCTCCGCCCTCGAGTAGGTCGACGATTTCTTTCCAAACGCTGGTATCCATCTTAATCTCCGGCCGATAGGGTCCCCTCTTCGACCAGATAACGCTTAAGCGCCTCGACTACGTCGGCATCGAATTGCGAACCGGCGCCGTCGCTGATGAGCTCCACGGCTTGGTTTACGCTCATAGGGCCGCGGTAGTGGCGGCGGGACGTCATGGCGTCGAAGACGTCGGCGACGGCGATGACCTTCCCCCCGGGCGATATGTCTTCGCCGCGAAGCCCCTTGGGGTAACCGGAACCGTCGAGGCGTTCGTGATGGTGGGCCGCCACCGCCGGTACGTCGCGCAACCGCTCTTCGAAGTGTATCCGGGCCAGTATCTGTTGCGTATGTAGAACGTGTTTTTTAATTACCTCGTACTCCGCAGGCGTCAGCACCGTCGGTTTGCGCAAGATGTGGTCGGGGACGCCGATCTTCCCGTAGTCGTGCAGCAACGCGGCGTAACGGATCACCTCTAAGTCGTCGGCCTGCAAACCCATTTTTTTGGCCGCGCCTACCGCGTATCGCATAACGCCGCGGCTGTGGCCGGCGGTGAGCGGGTCGCGGGATTCGATGGTTTCGGCGAGGGTATCGACCAGGCTGTCGAACATCTGTTTGCGGGCTTCTAAAAGGCGCGCGTTCTGGATGTAGATCGCGGCCTGGGACGCTATGGCCTGAAGGAACTTTACGTCGTCTTCGGTGAAGCTGCCTTGGGTCCGGTTGAGGCACTGGAAGACGCCCAAGCGTTCGCCCTGGGCGTCGTCCATTGGAACGCAGAGGATGTTCCTCGTAGTATACCCGGTCTTGCGGTCGACCTCTTTGTTCCACCGCGGGTCGTTAGTAACGTCCGAGACGACGGCAGGTTCGCCCCGCATCGCTACCCACCCGGCGATGCCGGCGTCTTCGGGGATGCGGATTTCACGCAGCTCGCCCTCGGCCACGACGGTCCAAAGTTCGCGGCATTCGGGGTCGCGCAGGAATACCGACGTACGTTCCGTGCCGATAGCATCCGAAGTTCTGCGAGCTACTACCGCCAACAGGGCGGAGAGCTCCACCTCCTTGGAAAAGGCGCGCGAGATATCTACGAGTGAACGGAGCCGCTTCTCCGCTAACTCCAAATGCGGCGCGGCCGCGTCGTCATTCAGCTTCGGCATATGATACTTCGGTGGGCGAAAGGAAACGGCTCAGAACGCGCCGTACGCCCGAATCCACCAATTTCGAGTCGTGTTTCTTGAGCAGTGTCGCCGCAAGCGGTTGCAGGTCTTGTATAAGCGCGGCTTGGCGGGGCCTAGTTAGGATTTGCGCGGTAGATGAAAGCTCGTACCGAAATAACTCGAAGAGGGATGCGGCCAGCTCTTCGTCGCGCGTCTCAGGGTCCTCCAAGACTAGGTTCTTCAGAACACAACGCTTACTGAGGACGCCCTGGGTAAGTTGCCAGCAACCTCTCAAATGCGGTAGGGTGTCGCATCTCGCCGCGGCGGCTTCGCTCAACTTCCGGATCGCTTCCTCGCCCGCTTCTTCGGACACGGCGAATATTACTTGCGCGAAGAGCTCATTGTAGATATCGAGCAAGGCCACGGCGCCGGAGGTCTCCGCGGCCGGCGCCGTCGCCTCCCGAGCTTTGACGCCTACGGGACGCACGAAGCCCCCGTCCAGCAAACGACACGCGACCGAGCACGTCTCGATGTCGGAGAGGTTACTGGCGGCCGCGATGTCGACCACCGAGCGGCGGCCGTTCACCAGCGAGAGTACGTGCCATTGCTCGGCGTCGAACTGTACCCCTCCTTTCCCCTGCGCCGGCGCGGGCACGACCTCCAGTACGACTTCCAGGTCGGGCAGCATTCCCTTGATGCGGTTCCATTCATCGACGGCGGTTGCGGCGTCCATGATTATCCCCTGGACGTCGAAACCGATAGAGATCTCCTCCGGCCAGGCCTGGTCGCCCTCCAAGAATTCGAACTCGCCACCCCACCAGTTGAAGAGGTTGGTAATAATCATCCGGCCTTGCGTCTTCAAACCGGCGACGAGCTTTTCGTGCGGAATTTTGCCTTGTTCCAACAGGCAAAGGCCGAACGGGCGCCCCGACTTATTCTGCGACACCCTCGCCCCCTTGACGGTATCTTGTTCGATATAACCTTCCCGTACAAGAACGCTGCCCAATTTCTCGCGCTCGTCCGTGCTCGAGGCGTAAACCAGCATCCCGTCTCTGAAATATAAACGCTTCTCTTCGGCGCCCCGCCGGATGGAAAGGGCGCCGGTTTTCCTGGCCGAACTAAGGAGTTGAAGTATGTCCGGGAGGTTGATAGTCTCGAGATCGCCTTTTAATGCCATATCGGTACCGACCTGGGGTCTTTACGTCGAAGTATAACCTTCGCCGCTTCCTTTCGCAACCCCTTTGAGCCGCCTAGTTACCGTTCGCCTTAAGGGTCTCAACGCTGATAAGACGCGCCGCCCGCGGCGTAGCCCTCAAAACCCGGAAACGGTACGGCGGCCAAACGTATTCGTCGCCGGATTTGGGCACCCGCCCCAACCGCGAGGCCAGAAAACCGCCCACCGTAATATAATCCCCTCGCGGCAACGGCACCGGCATTCGTTCATTAAAATAGTTTACCGCCAAGCGGGCGTCCGCGGCATAACCGTCGCCGTGACGGATCAACCCTTGCGACCCCCAATTATATTCGTCCTCGATCTCCCCTACCACCTCTTCGACGATGTCCTCCTCGGTCACTATGCCGACCGCGCGGCCGCTCTCGTTTCGGACTACGGCCATATCTACTCGCCGCTTCGCCAGGCGCGGCAGGAGGGTCTCGATACTTGCCCCGGTTGAAACGAACAACGGCATCCATAGGTTGGTTTTTACGGGTGCATCCGCGGGTGACGTGGTGAAATCGCGCGCCACGACGACGCCTACGATATCCTCGCGGCGAACTCTATAAACGGGGTAGCTCGAGAAGCCGCTTAGCCCCAACGCCGCGACGATGTCCTTCTTGGTCGCCGTTTCCGGTAACGCGACTACGTCGGCGAGCGGCACCATAACGTCCTTCGCCGTCGTTTCGCCGAAACCGAAGATGCGCCGTATCATGCGGCGCTGGACGATTTCGGTCCTGGTCCGCGGCTGCCGGGACGTGAGTATGGCGCGCAGCTCCTCCCGCGTCGCGAACGGCAGCCGCTCCGCCCGAACGCGCACCAGGCCGAGCAACCCGCCGGCGACGACGTTGGTGGCCCAAACCACGGGCTTAAACAACGTCTCCAGAAAGCCGATGACGGGCGCGAAGGACATGGCGAAATAATCCGCGTCCTCGAGGACGACCGATTTGGGGATAATTTCGGAAAATATGGTTAGGAGGGCCGTCATGGCGAGCGTCGCAACGACGACGCTCGCGGCCTCGCCCGAATAACGGGCGATCAATACGGTTAAGAGCGACGTCGCGACGACCAACGAAACGTTGTTGCCAAATAGGATGGACGTGAGAAAGGTGTCTGGTTTTTCCAGAAACGACAAGACGCGGGCCGCGCGGCGGTTGCCCACGGCGGCGAGGTGCCGCAACCGCATACGGTTGGCCGCCAAGACCGCCGTCTCGGCCGACGAAAAAAACCCGGCGGCGAACAATAACGCTATTACTAGTAGTAGGTAGATTATCCCCAACTAAGCCTCCAACCCTCGGGCTTTTTCGACCATAACTTCGGTTAACCGATGTGGTTCCGCAGCCTCGACCGTAAATTTAAGGTCGCCCTCGCGGTACTCCTCGCCTACGGCCGGTATGCGGCCGAACCGGTTCAATAGATACCCGGCCAAAGTCTCCGCATCTTCGTCCTGGAGGTTGGAACCCGTTAAATCGTTGAAATCGTCGAGGTCCGTGTCGGCCGCGACGATAAACCGCCTCGCGCCGACGTACTTGACGGGTTGCGCCGGTTCGCCGATTATCTCCCCGAGAACGTCCGTCATCGTTACTAAACCGTCTAGCGAGCCGTACTCGTCTACGACCAGCGCTATGTGCGTACGGTTCCTTATAAAATCGACGAAAAGATCGACCGCGGGTTGGCTATCGGGCACGAAATATGCGGGGCGCACGGACTCGCGGAGGTTAGGTGGTGGCTCGTCTCCGGCGAGCAAAATATCCTTGACGTAGAGAATACCGATTACGTTCTCGAGATTATCTTCGTAAACTGGTATGCGGGCGTACGGCGAATCCGCGACGGTACGCGCTGCCTCCTGAAAGGTTGTATCGGCGTTGAGGGCGAATATCTTCGTGCGGGGGGTTGCAATCTCCCCCGCCGTGCGGTCCGCGAACGCCACCACCCGCTCGATCATTTCTCTCTCGACGTCGTCCAAAATACCTCCGGCCTCGCTCTCTCTGAGCAGGCCGTAGATATCCTCTACGCCCGGGTCCAAACTCCGCCGTTGCGGCCGCCCTGCCAAGAAATCGGTTAAGGCGAGCGCGGCCCGGTTCAACGGGTATAAAACCCAGAATACGAGCTTGAGGAACGGCGAGGTTAAAGCCGCGCCTTTTTCAGGCCAGGCGACGCCTAACGTTTTGGGAAGGGTTTCGGCAAATACGAACACTATGACCGTCGTGACGGCCGCGGCTATGGCCGGCCCGTACAGCGGATTAACGCGGACGCCCAACGCCGTCGCAAGAGAAGCGGCCGCGGCCAGCGCGAACATATTGCCGATAACCACCGTCACGAGGAGTTGGCGAGGCCGGACCAGAAAAGAACGCACGAGAGGGGCCGTAAGCCTGCGGCGCAGCTTCATCCGTCGCAACCGGACGCTTCCCAGAGAAAACAACGCGCTCTCGGCAACGGAAAACAACGCGCCGGCCGAAAGGGCGGCTAAAAGTAATAAGCTGAGCGTGGCGTTACTCACAGTATTAGGGCCGTTGATCGGCCGGGGCTAGCGACCTTCGGCCCACATTCCCACCGTTTTGCGGCACCTATAACGTCCGGTATGCCCGAGCCTTTCGCCTCCGGGGCGAGATAGTGTACGAGTAGGCCGACTACCAATCCGCCGCCGCCGGTAATCACGGGCAACGTAGCGCGGCCGTACGGCGGCGTAGCCTCGGCCCAGGCGCGTTCCAGTAAAATGAAATTGAAAAAACGGACCAGCTCGCGGAAGCCGATCGCGGCGAGGCCGACTACGACGGCAAGCACGACCGGCCCCACGTGCCGGTTGTACGCTAAGCCGGAGAGGACGTACGCCATCCGTTTGAACGGAGTGACGCGTATACCGCCGTTCGTCGCCGAATCTTGCAAGCGAAACGCCGAAGTCGGCGCGTCGGCCTTTCGGCGTACGCGCGCTTCGTCAGGGATAAAAACGGTTCAACATCCGCGGAAAAGGTATGGCTTCTCGTATGTGCTTAAGGCCGCAGATCCACATTACGGTCCGCCCCAAACCGAGGCCGAAACCCGCCATCGGAACCGCGCCGTAACGCCTGAGGTCCAGGTACCACTCGAGAGGTTCCGGCGGAAGCTTGTGAGCTGCGACGTTTTCGATAAGCTTGTCCAAATCCTCTTCGCGGCACGAGCCCCCTACTATCTCGCCGTAGCCCTCCGGCGCGAATACGTCTATGGAATACGTTAAACGCGCGTCGTCTTCGCACCTCTTCATATAAAAAGCCTTGGCCGAGACCGGGAACTTCTCGACGAAAAAGGGCGTGTCGTACTCCTCCGCGAGGGCCGTTTGCTCGTCGCCGCCCAAGTCCCCGCCCCACGGGAAGTCGTAGCCTTTGGCCGCAAGGAGTTTGTGAGCCTCGTCGTACGTAACGCGCGGGAACGGCGGCTTGACGCGCTCGAGCGCGGCGACGTCGCGCTCCAAGACGTCGAGCTCGGCTCGGCGCCGCGCTAATACGCCACTCACGATCGCTGATACCAAATCTTCCGCCAACGATATGTTTCCCTCGTGGTCGAGGAACGCGACCTCAGGCTCAATCATCCAAAATTCCATTACGTGGCGCCTGGTCTTCGATTTCTCGGCGCGGAAGGTCGGACCGGCGCAATATACCTTACCGAACGCCGCAGCCGCGGCCTCCATGTAGAGTTGGCCGCTCTGGCTCAGGAAGGCCGGTTCGCCGAAGTAGTCCGTTTGAAACAGCGTCGTCGTGCCCTCGGGCGACGTGGGCGTCAGGATAGGGGCATCCACGCGCACGAAACCGCGCCCGTCGAAGAAGTCGGCTATGGCTCGTTCGACGGCCGACCGCACTTTGAGGACAGCCTCCTGGCGCGGCGAACGCAGCCACAAGTGCCGGCGGTCCAATAAAAAGTCGACGCCGTGTTCTTTCTTCTGGATGGGAAATTCCAGCGCCGCCGATAATATCTCAAGGTCTTTAACAACCAGTTCGACGCCACCCGGCGCCCGGGCGTCTTCGCGGACGGCGCCTACGACGCGCACCGACGATTCCAACGCGAGCCCGTCGCACCGGGCGAAGACATCGTCGGAGACGTTATCCTCGGCGCATACCGCCTGCACGCGCGCCGTACCGTCGCGGAGCTGGATAAAATGGATCTTCCCGCTGCTGCGGAAATTAAAAACCCAACCGCCGACTTCGACTTCTTCGCCGACGTGCCGGCCTAGCTCGTCGAGCCATATACGCGTCATTTAGTCATTTTAGCGGCCGCGGCGCCGTGTATCACGCCTCGCGCGCGCAGATTGAACCACGCGACGAGCGAGCACGCGAACAGCGTTATGCTCATGATTTGCGCCGTCGTGAGGCTTAACGCCAAAGGTTGGTTGTCTCCACGGAGAAACTCGATCGCGAACCGGTAGACGGCGTATAACACCGTATAATACCAGAAGATCTGACCGTCGAAGCCGCGGCGCCGCCAGGCGACTAGCAACAAAGCGAAGATGACGAGGTTTGCCGCGGCGGCGTATAGCTGCACCGGATGGAGGCGGATGACGGCGTCGGCCTGGCCCGAGAAGAACGCCGCGAAAGAGAGCTCGCCGATATACCGGCCGGCCCCGCATCCCAGCGGGAATTCGACGCCCCACGGCAAAGAAGTAGCCTTGCCGAAACAGCATCCGTTTAGGAAGCAGCCAACGCGCGTTATGGCGTAGCCGAGCGCGATCTGGGGCGCTATCAAGTCGCCGCCCAACCAAACCGGGATGCCGCGACGCTTCGCGAAAATGATGGCGGTTAAAACGGCGGCGAAAAGGCCGCCGTAGAATATAAGGCCGCCGTGCCATATTTGCACGATTGCGATCGGCCTTTGGATGTAGTCCTGCAGGTTGAATAGGATATAGAAAATGCGGCCGCCCACTATGGCGGCGATAACAACCCAGAAACCCATGTCCACGAAATCGTTGAACTTCAAGCCCACTTTGCGGGCGTGCCGGGCCGTGAGTAAGATACCCAAAACAAACGCAACCGCGATCGCGATGCCGTACGACTTGATCGCCATCGTGTCGGTAATTCTCCAAACAACGGGGTGCAAAGTTACCTCCGCACGAGTCGGCGACCCGAGTACTTTATTCGGGCCGCACTCTCAAATCGTCGAAGTAGGCCGTAGCACCGCGAACCTCGAAGCCCATCGGGCCCTCGAGTAAGCCGATGTCCGTGGCCTGGCCTACCACCGTACCGTTTATTTCCATCGTAAGGTCGTTGCCGGAAACGGTCGCGTTTACGGTGAACGGCATCCCAACCCGCAAAGCGGCGACGCGGGCGCTGGCGAGAACCAGCGGCTCGCCCGCACCCGCGATCTTATTAATACGGGCGAGCTTTTTCTTGGGCAATATCCCGAAAGCGTACCGGTCCCCGCCCTTCGGATTCACGCGCATAACGAGGCCGGCCCACCCCTCCTCGTTTTCGACATTTTGGACGAAGACGGTACACGAAGCCGAATAATTTGTCCCGGGGTCGTAGTTTACGCCCACCAGCGCGTTCCGGACCTTCAACATCTCTTTTTCTTGTTTGACGACCGTACCCTCGCCCTTTTGCCATACCGCGATATCTTCTTCCGTAACGACCGCGAAGTTGTGAGTGAACCCCTCGCCGCCCACGACTACGCCCCATTCCTCCAGCATGCCTGGATACTTTAAGTATATGGTCAGGCCGCAAGCCACCGCCAATAAGACGATTACGCCGCCGATGACCGCGACGACACAACAACCCTTCTTACTCTTTTTCTTCGGCTCTTCCGGTACCGCTTTTTCCATTTCGTCGTCGACGTGCTCCAGGACTTTCTCTTCGGACTGAGGACGTAACGGTGGCGGCGCTTCGGCGTCCGCGGCTTCTTTCGCCGGCGGCGGCTCGTCTTCCGCAGGCGGTTCCGCGGGGGCCGCGGCCGCCGGGGTTTCGGGTTGTTCGTCTTTCGGCGCTTCCTCACGTTTCGCGCCGCAATTTATGCAAAACGTCGCGTCAGACTCGTACGCCGTACCGCAATTGGGGCATTTTTCTTCCGGCATCTTCGACCTCCGCGCCAATTTAACAAAAAGTTCCCGCAGCCAACCTTATTCCACGATGACTACCGGCGTTCCGGGCGAAACAAGTTTAACCAAGGCGCCCGCGTCGTCGTTGTACATCCGCACGCAACCGTGCGAAGCGGCGGTACCTATGCTGGGTGGTTCGTTCGTGCCGTGAAGGCCGTAACCTTTCTTATTAATCCCGATGAACCAATCACCTAAGCCGTTGTCCGGCCCGGGCGGAATAGCTTTACCCTCCCAATACCAGGTCGGTTTTTCCAGCGTCACGGTAACTTCGAAGCGGCCGGTGGGAGTCGGCGTCTCGGCCTTTCCGGTGGCGCACGGCCAAATATTTGCGAGGTCGCCGTCTTGGAAGGAATACACCGCCTTCTCCGACTTATCGATATATACCCCGTTCGCCGGCGGCTCGTCAAACGACGGGGGCGGCGCATCCCAGCCTACGACTACTTCGATACTATCCAGCCCTTTTTTATACGAAACAACGCCGAAGCCCAATTTTCCCCGTATACCCTCGGCTTGCGCTCGATAACGTTCGTCGCACCTTATTAGCGTTTCGCTAACGGAATAGTCCAACTCGTCGCCGTTTCTATAATTCTCGACGCCGCCCGGTAATTCCGCGCCGAGCTGAGCGGCAACCGCCTCGCAGACCTCGGCTCTACCGGCACCGTTAAGGACCACTACCGTCGCTTCAGGCACCGCTGCGGGCGTTCCTTGGGCGTCTTCAGCCGACCCGCTACAACCTGCGACCGCATACGCTATCGCTAACGCCGCGAACGCGAATTTTACGTTTTTCGAAATAACGTATACCACGGCGTCATTCCCCGAAATACGATACCGTTTCATCCCTAGGCCGTCTTTCAGGCGCTTGCGGCGCACCCTTGCCCTCGCGCCGGTGGCCTAGCGCGACCATCGCGATAAGTTCCCATTTTCCCTCCGGTTTCACCAGCGCCTCGATGTCTTCCTTCGCTATTAGCAGCCCGGTCATCCAACACCCCACGTACCCGAAGGCGTGCGCCGCCAACAACATATTCTCTACCGCTGCGGCGACGCTTTGTATAGATGCGTTTTCGCGCGTACTGACCGATATTTCAGGCGCGTACCTGTTTAGTAGCCGCTCGAGTAGCGCGCGGTAAGGCTCGAAGAAACAACAGATTACGGCCGACGAGTTACCAAAGAACGTTATGTACTGAATATATCCGTCGAAACTCCGTTGCGCGCTGGCGGACGATATCCTACTTTTTATTAATTCGACTTTCGCCACCGCAGCATCTTTCATCTTATTTATTAATTTTCTATCTGTAACAACCGCAAAATGCCAAGGTTGCTGGTTCGAACCGGATGGGGCAAAAAGACCGCATTCGATGATCGCATCCAAATGTTCTCGAGGAATAGGCTCAGGGGACATCGTCCGTACCGAGCGACGTCCTTTCACTAATTTTACGAAATCTTCCGCGGTTATACTCACTTAATTAATCGTATTAATTGGTAATAGTTAACGACCTCAAAACTAATGATTTTCAATGTCCATCCTTAGGCGTTCCTTAGTCACGACGTTGTGGGCGCGGGAGATAGGTTCGGGGATGCGGAAGCGAGGGGTTAGCTCGAGAACCAGGTCTTCAGCCCAATCGAGGCGGCTGCGGTGGCCTACGGACACGTACATCGGTTTGACGCCGGTACGAGTCCTTAGCACGGTGCCTACGTGCTCGTCGTTGTGGGTTAGCGAACCGCGGGAGCCTTTAGTTTTGCCCAATCTCTTCGGTCCTTTGCCTATCAGGCGGGATTTCGCACAGCCGATGGTGGGTACGTCGAGGAGGACGCCGAGGTGGGAAGCGATACCGAAACGGCGCGGGTGGGCGATCCCCTGGCCGTCTACTAAAAGAATGTCGAATTTCTTACGGAGGGACTCAAGAATATCGAAGCACAAGGGCGCTTCGCGAAAGCTCAATAAACTGGGTACGTACGGGAACGGCGTAGGACCCTGCCGGCAGACGATCTCCTCCGTCTCAAGCCCCGGGTACGAGAGAATGACGACGGCGCATACGTTCAGCGACCGGCCGCGGTGGTACGCGACGTCTACGCCCGCCACGCGACGCACACGTCTTGGCCGGCCCGCGTGCTTTACCAACCCTGCTAATTCTCGCTGGAGAGCTAGAGCCTTTTTCATATCGTTGGGGAAATAGGGTTTAACCATATTATTGAGTACCCGGCGGTTTCGTAATCGCCACCAACACGACGCCGAAGCATATAAGGAATAAGCCTGCTATTCTTATCCACGTCACGTGTTCTCCGAAAAACCACCACGAGAGGAAAAACACAAAGACGTAACCGAGCGCGATCATGGGGTACGCGAACGAGAGCTCGGTTCGGCTCAAGACGACCAGCCAAGATATTGACGAAAGGCCGTAGCAAAATAGGCCCAAAAGGACCAGCGGCCTAAAAAACGTGACCAATAAAGCCCGGTTCAAGCCGGTTATAGGTCCGTCGGCCGAGACGCCCTGTTTCAGGAATATCTGGCCGGTGACGCCCAACGTCACGGATAACAGAATAAGAGCTATGGTCTTCACGTTACCTCCGCCTATTAGGCGTCCGACGAACTCACGCGCGTAACCGCCGGCGGCGGTGTCTGAAATCGCGCAGCGCGTAGTATAAACGGGCTACGCGGGACGGCTTTAAATATACGGCGTCGTCCGCGCAAGTTTCGTAACAACACAAACACTCGATGCATTTAGACGCGTCAATTTCGGCGACGCCATCCACCATGCGCGCCGCCCCTACCGGGCAAGATTCAACGCAGCGTTCACACCCGGTGCATTTATCTGCCTTTACCGCGGGTTTAATTATGAACTGCCGCCCAGCGAAACGCAATAAAGGCCGGGGCAAGTGCTTTACCCACAGGCTGCCGGGCGTCGCGACGTCGTCGAAAACCAAGTCCGAGTACTTGGCGTCAAGCAGTATTATGTCCGGCGCCCGAGGGGTCAAGCCGCGTTCGATGCTGAGCTTGACCGTCGGTACGTCGTCCGGGGCAAAACCCACGATGTGTGCCAATACCGCGTCCACGGCGGCGGCGTTGTACCCGCCGACGACGAGGCCGAAATTACGCGCGTCACCCGACGCCGGACCGTCGCCCTCTAAGCCGACGACGCCGTCCACGAAGCTGAACCTCGGCGCCAACGCCGGGATTAAATCGACCAGCAACTCGGCGAAATCGTCCGGGTGTGGCGCGCGCCGGTGCAACTCGGCTTTCGCCAGGCCGGGAATTACGCCCAAGCAATTTTTTACGGCCCCCGTCAAAATCGTTAAAAAATGAGTCTTGAGTTTTGCTAAACCTATTACCGTCGCCTCGTCGCAAAAACGCGTGACTCGCACTTCCTCGACGAAGCGGCTTTTTACCGGCCGCGGTACCGACCCCTCTGCCTCGAAGGATACTAGCCGCGCTCCAGCTGCGCGCGCCGCTTCGGCCGCGCCGGTGATCTCCCAAACGCGTTTAATTCCTCTGGCGACGCCGGCCGGGCTATCGCCTATTATCACGTCCCGGCCCCGGGCCGCCAGCAGCTCTCCTAAAACTCTAATAAGCGCCGGGTGCGTCGTAACGGCGCGCGACGGCTCCCGCGCGGCCATAAGGTTTGGCTTTACTAGTACCGGACGTTCGGGTGGGCTTACCTCATCCCAACCGCCCGCCGCGTCCACTATAGCTTCTACTGCCCGGCGAAGTTCTTTATCTTCGTACGACGAGGCCCGCGTGACGAAAACGCTGTCGTCGCCTTCTTTTTTATGTTCGTACGATTTTTCGATTATTTCATTATAATAAACCACCTCCTCTATTTCAAGCGATTTAAAGATAGTTAAGGTAAGCTTGGCCCCCGGTTCGTTGTTTTTGTATATTTTATATACGCCGCTTCTACGGCCGCGAACGGGCCGAAAATAAAATACTGGCAGAGTAATCCTGCCCACACGACCCGCGTAACCGCTTGCCGCAGCCCGCTAAGCCCACGACGGCGTTGCTACCTACCTTCGCCCCGTTCGAGCCTGAAAGGCTTCGTCAAGAGCTCGCCCACTTCGGCAACGTTATAACCGCCCGTACCGTCCCCCCAGGCCACGGTAGCCGTAGGCCCCAGTTCCGCGATCACCTGAAGGCACGCGCCGCAGGGCGGTACCGGACGGTCGGCGATTACCGCTACGGCGAGTATCTCCGACGCGCCGCCCGCAACGGCCGCGGCCACGGCGGCGCGTTCGGCACAAAGGCTTAAGCCGTACGAGGCGTTCTCGACGTTCGTTCCCGCGTAGACCCGGCCGTCACTTCCCAACGCCGCGGCGCCGACCGCGAAATGCGAATACGGGGCGTACGCTCGCTCTCGGACCGCGCTCGCCGCGGCCAATAGTTTGTCGAGATCTATCGTAACCATAGAACGACCCTCGTTAAAGAAAGGGCGCCGACCCGCGAAGGCCGACGCCCAAGGAGGAGGGGTTTACGTAATTAATCGGTATAAGTCGCCGCCCAGGGGCCGTCGCCGCCTCTGGAATAGACTATCAGCGTGAACTTACCGCCTCCTGTAAGTTCGATAACCTCGCCTTCGCTCAAGTCAAAGTCGCCCAACTCGTCTCCGGCCATGCCGAGTACTTTAACGTGGAAGTACGTATCGTCCGGCCAATCGAATTCGACTTCGATTAAGTCGCTTTCCGCGAAGACATCGAACTTATTGGAATCGTTTGCGCCGCGCAGGATGCCGGAAAGCGTTGTTGTGTCTCCGGACGTGATTTTCGATACTTTACCGACTTCCGGCTCAGGCGCGGGCGCGGGAGTAGGTGTCGGGGCGGGTTTCTCTTCTTCGCCGCCCTTCAAAGAGCTGCACGCGATGATCGCGGCGCACAGCACCGCCGCCGTCGCCAACGTTATAAATAGCTTTACTTTCAAGAAGCGAACCTCCTAGTTAATCATTTACTAATGATAGCGTCTTGTCTCCGATGAGAAAATACCAATAATGACGGCGGGTGTCAAGATTTTTTCTCCGATTGACCTTTTTCATGCGGCGCGCTACGTTTCGCGCGTTATCCGCCACGCCGGCGTTAGTTCTGATACGTCGCGGACCAAGAGCCGCCGCCTTCTTTCGAGTATATCTCCACCGTAAACTCCCCGCCGTTTAAAAGCTGGATGATCTCGCCCTTATCCAAGTCGAAGTCGCCCAGCTCGTCGCCTTCCCGGCCGTAGACTTTAACCCAAAAATCTACCTGCCCCTCGGGCCACGTGAATACGACGTCGACCTGATCGTATCCAGCGTACACTTCGAACGAATCCGCGTCCCCCTTTCCCCGAAGGGTACCGGCGCGCCGGTATTCTTTGCGCGGCTCTCCCTCTCTCCCGAGGCCTTCATCCGAAACTCCACCCATCTCGTCGTAATCCCGAGAAGGGACGTCGCCCGCGGCCACGAGCTTTTCGTATTCTTCGGGCGCGATCTCCTTGAGTATTTCGGGCGCGCCGCGGCCGGCGCCGTCGTCGCCGCACGACGCGCACAAAACCGCGGCCGTGACACAAGCCATCGCGATTACGAAAGGCAAGCGTACGCCCCGTGGCCGGAGACGCACTGGAGATGTACGACCGGGTGCATACGTACATTTGGGTTTCGCGTTGACCCAAGGCGGCCGCGGTGGTATTCTTTGAGCCGTTATGCCTGTCGCAGCCATATTCTTGGTAATCGCTTCCGGACTCATTTTGGCCGTATGGAACCTACTGGTTAAAAAGGCTGCGGACCCGTCGGTATTCTTCCTCGGCGCCATCGTGTCGGCGCTCGCGATATATACGCCCCCGTTCGTAATATTCGTCGCGCCTCATCTGGACGCACATTCCCTCGAGCCGTTCGTCGCGACTACGCTTGCAGGTTTGATCGAAGGAACCTATTTTATCCTGCTGACGTATACTTACCGCCGCGGCGACCTCTCCCTTGTTTACCCGGTGAGCCGGGGCTCGGCGCCGCTATTCATCCTCGCGGGCGGCTTATTCCTGCTTGCGGAAGACGTTACGCTTCTGGGTTACGTCGGCATCGCCCTAATCGTAGCGGGGATAAGTACCGTCGCCTGGCCCGGACGCGGCGCGCGCGTGACCGCCGCCGCGGTTCTACTTTCCCTGTTGACCGGCGCCGCCATCGCGGCCCATCACATTTGTTATAAATGGGCTATCGGTTTCGTCTCGCCGTACGCCGCTATCTACATGGCGTGGCTCGTCGCCGCGGCTACGCTGGGCGTATATTGTGTGGTTACCCGCCCTCTCTTCGCCGCGGCCCGGTATGTATACCGCCACTTTCTGCTCGTCGCGGCCGTCGGCGTCGTCGCTATGGGCGGATTCCTGTGTGCGCTCGTCGCGCTCAATATGACGTTCGTCTCGTACGTCGGCGCCGCGCGCAACGTCGGCATGATATTCAGCGTACTCTTCGGTGCCCGATTCTTGGGGGAAGGAGGGCGGTGGCGCCGTATGGGTGGCGCGTTCGCCATAACCGCGGGCGTTGTCTTTATGGCATTCGCTTAGTCGACGAAACCTCCCGGTATAAGCCGCGTTCGTATGTTAAATAATCCCGGCCTTTGTGGCGTAAGCCTCGACGGTTGCCTCCCGCGCATAAAACAACGCCAACGCCTCGTCGGCCTCGGCGTTGACCGTCGCGTCGGGGGCGACGACGGCCCCGAGGACGTCGCCGTTTTTTATCAAAATATTCGCGGCTTTTTCGCCGGCGATAATCGAAACCAAACCGGTGAGCCCGACCTTACGGGCCCACGACAGATATTCCTCCATATTAATAGCGGCCGAAGGCATCCGCGCGATGGCTAAATGACCGGCAAAGGCCACCGCTATCGCCGACGCGACCTCTTCGCCCGCGCTAAATAGCTCGAGTTCCCCTTTTATTCGTTCGAAGACCTTCTCCAAAGCCGTCGCCGCTTCGTCGCCGCGCCTGAAACTGTCGCAATCCCACATAAGGCCGCCGATCGCGGCACCCTCGATAAACAAAAACAAACCCAACCGCTCCGTCGGTGGGCCGACCGCGCAACAACCGGTGAATTTCCCCTTTTCTAGTTCGCCGAAAAGGTCCCCCGCATCCTTGGGCGAGACCTGGCCCGCCGGTTCGCCCGCCGTCAAGATAGGTAGCGGCGGCACCTTCGCCAACGCCGCCCCCTCGAGTCCCTCGCCCTTACCGACGCCCAGCGCTACAGCGATCCCCGGCGGTACGTTGACCGGGAAATTTTCTTCATCCGGTATTACGTCCTCGATAAAGCGGTACTCTCCTTCCCGCCAATTTAGCACTACCTTTACCGCTGCCTCCCCTTCACCTGCTTTGCCGTAAGCGTGCTGGGCCAGGCCGCGCTTAAACGTAACGAATACGGTCTCCCCACCGGCGCTTTTGAAATGAATGACGCCGTACGCGCGTGCGCGATGGACGGCCGCGAAGATTTCCGCCGGGCTCGTTTTGTCTAACTCGCCGTTTTTCTCAATATCCATTTAATCTACCGCCGGATAAAACCCTCTCGCGCGACAGCGCGAATATACCATACCCGTGCCACGTCGTCAAACGCGGAGACATTGACGTTGCGTCCTGAGAGGAATAATGTTACTTTTACGCGTGGCGTTGAAGACGGCTAAACACGTCGAGTTGGAGCTTTTTGTAACTCTCAGGGTCGTAGACCGCATAGCGCTTACGGCTCGCCAGACTTTGACGGATCGGCTGGGGTACGGCGACATCCTGGCCGATTTAAACCGCCAAGACTACTACCGCGTGGCCGTAGCGGGAGAAGAAGCGGCGGCGCTTGCGTACTTGAGCGAAATCGCGGCCGGCACCACCGTGTTTGCCAATCCCAATAAAGAGACCTTCGTAGTGCAAACCGTCGAAAGGCCATTATCGAAGGACGACAGTTACGTCGCGCTCGTGTACCCGCGCGAAGGGCTTTTCGACGAGTCGCTGTGTCGCCATTTGGCGATCGAGCTGGGGTACGACGCCGTCGTGGCTGCCGGCCGTGGTGTCGCATGGACTATCAAGCTCGCGCCCGGCGCGGACCCGAAATACGTCAAAGAAATCCTCGTCGCCCGCGAACGTTCGCGCGGCCTCCTCGCGAACCCGCACGCCGAGAACTACGAAATAGTCTAGCGTGAGCCGAATAGCGCCCTCCCCACCCTAACCATGTTCGAGCCTTCCTCGACGGCTAGCTCGAAGTCGTCCGTCATTCCCATAGAGAGCCACCGGAAATCGCCGCCTAAAGACGGCGCTATTTTTTCGAAGAGGTCGCGTAGCGTTTGGAACGCGGCCACCGTAGTAGCCGGGCCCGCGCCGAGCGGGCCGATGGTCATTAAACCCTCGACGCGGAGGTTGGCGCAAGTGGCGACGTACGCCGCGAAATCCGCCGCTGCTTCGGGCACCACGCCGTACTTGGTCTCCTCCCCGCTCGTATTAACCTCCAGCAAGACGGTCATAACTTTATCGGCCGCCGCGGCCCTCTTTTGAAGCTCATCCGCCAGCCGCGGGCTGTCTAGCGACTGGACCACGTCGAAGAACCGCACTGCTTTCGCCGCCTTATTGCGCTGAAGGTGTCCTATCATATGCCATGCGCAATCGACATCCGCCAGTTCGGCCATTTTGGCCTCGGCTTCCTGGACGCGATTTTCGCCCACGAATTTTACGCCCGCCTCAACGACGGCGCGGACCTGCGCCGCGCTCCGCGTCTTCGCGGCGGCTACGAGCGCTACATCTTCCGGGTTCCGACCGGCCCGCGCAGCGGCGGTTGCAATGCGGTCCAAGACCGTCCTCACGTTATCCGCTATTGTCGGCATCTTCCCTCGGCGTTCCCGGCGCCTCTTTCTCCATCTTCTCGGAGCGATATACCTTTGCGCCGGCTACGACCCCCAAGACGTATAAGTTTTCCAGTTCGCGGCGGTCGCAGTATAACGTACCGCGGGCACGGCCGTCGCGCTCGAGGCGTACCTCGGTGCGCCCGTCGTCGAGGCGGCGCCGGACGACGACGCGGTTACCCTCCTCGGTAACCGTCAGGTCCGGCTCGTCCCGGGCGCGGATCCGAAAAGCGGCGACTAAGCCGTCCAGGAACTTTCCGTACCTACGCCGCGCCGCGCCGCGCCACCAGGGCGCCGCGAAACGCACGACGGCCACCACCGGGCCCAGCGGCGGCCTTTCCTCTAGCTCGGGCTTCAATATCGCTTGCCGCCCGGCACCTGCGTCCAACTTCTTTTCGTTCACCATTTCTATGCTATCGACCGAACCCGGGTCGTCGACATATACCCGCGGCCGGGTAATATACAAACGTCGGCAAGGCCTTACTATAAACGCTCATACCGTTGAAATCTACCATAAACCTTTTACCAAGCGCAATAGGGAGAACGCGTTAGCACTTGACTTAAACCCTGGTTTTAAATACAATCGCTATTTAACGTGGAGGAATCCAAAACGTGCGGCTGCCGACGTTAAAATGGGCCGGCGATGCGCTCGAGCTCGTCGACCAGACGCTCTTACCTTCGGAGCTGGTTATAAAGCGTTGCGACTCGGCCGAAGAAGTCCGGGACGCCATCCACCGCCTCGTCGTCCGGGGCGCGCCGGCTATCGGCGTCGCCGCGGCGTACGGCGTATTGCTTGCCGCGCATTCCGCAAAAAATTCGTCGCCCGAAGAATTGCGGGAGCACGTCGCCCGGGCGGCCGAGTTATTGGCGGCGGCGCGGCCGACAGCGGTCAACTTGGCGTGGGCCGTCCGCCGGATGGAAGCCGCGGCCCAAGGGCAAGAGGCTTCGGCCCAAGAACTTTACGAACGGCTCGAGCGCGAGGCGAAAGCTATCGAGGAAGAGGACCGGGAGGCCAACCGCCGCTTGGGCAAGTTCGGCGCCGCCCTTCTGGAAGACGGCGCTACGGTTCTAACCCACTGCAACGCCGGCGCGTTGGCGACGGTCGACTATGGCACCGCTCTGGGCGTCGTGTACGCCGCGGTCGAAGAGGGAAAAAACGTATCGGTCTACGTCGACGAGACGAGGCCCCTGTTGCAGGGGGCGCGCTTGACGGCCTGGGAGCTGACGCAAGCCGGCATCCCGGCCACCCTAATCTGCGACGACATGGCGGCCTCAGTAATGTCCCAGGGGAAGGTCGACTGCGTCGTCGTCGGCGCCGACCGCGTCGCAGCTAACGGCGACGCCGCTAATAAAATAGGAACGCTCAATCTAGCGATATTGGCGCGGCATTTCCTGGTTCCTTTCTACGTGGCGGCGCCCCTCTCGACGGTGGACTTCGACATGGCTTCGGGGGCGGACATTCCGATAGAAGAGCGAAACCCGGAGGAAGTAACGTCTTTCGCCGGCGCCCGTTTCGCTCCCGTGGGCGTGGACGTTTATAATCCCGCGTTCGACGTAACGCCGGCGTACTTGATAGACGCGGTCATTATGGAGGGGGGCGTGGCCAAACCACCGTTGGGCGCCGCGCTTGCCGCGCTTCGCCGTGACTAGGACGAATAGACGGTTCGACCGCGTTATCGTTATTATACTCGACGGCGTCGGAATTGGCGAATTGCCGGATGCGAGCGAATTCGGCGACGAGGGGTCCGACAGTTTGGGCAACGTCGTCAACGCGCGAGGACGACTGCGTCTCCCCCACCTCGCCGCACGGGGCCTTAACCGTTTGACGCGCCTTCCCGGCTTTGAAGAAACCGCCGTTACCGGTGGATACGGCAAGTTGACGATGACCGCGGTAGGCAAAGATTCCACCAGCGGCCATTGGGAGATCGCCGGCGTCGTTTTAAAAAAGAGCTTTCCCCTCTTCCCGGAGGGGTTCCCGCGGGACACGGTAGAAAAGTTGAGGGCGGCGACAGGCCGCGAGTTCATAGGCAACCGGGCCGCGTCCGGTACGCGAATAATCGCCGAATTGGGCGAAGAACACCTTCGGACCGGCGCTTTGATACTCTACACGTCGGCCGACAGCGTTTGCCAGATAGCCGCCCACGTCGACGTCGTACCGCTCGACGAGCTCTACGACATCGGCCGGAAAGCTCGCGGCGCTATGAAGAGGCCGTACGCCGTCGGTAGAGTAATCGTACGCCCTTTCGCGGGCGACGTCGGCTCGTTTTACCGGCGTAACGATGCCCGTCGCGACTATTCGTTACCCCCGCCGGCTCCCACGTTACTAGTCGAACTCAGCGAAAGCGGATTCGACGTAAGGGGCGTCGGCAAAGTTGACGACATTTTCGCCGGCCGCGGCTTCACCGACTGCAGCCACACGAAGGACAACGCCGACGGCGTCAGCACCGTTAAAAACGAACTACGCGACGAGTTCGAAGGCCTGCTGTTCGTCAACCTGAACGACACGGATACGGTATACGGCCATCGCAACGACGTAGAGGGCTACGCCCGGGCCCTGGAGGATTTCGACGCCGCTTTGCCGTCCGTCGAGAGTGAGACGGACGCGCGCGATTTAATACTAATCCTTTCGGACCACGGCAACGACCCGACGACGCCCAGCACGGACCACAGCCGCGAATATACGCCCCTCCTCGCGTGGCACCGACGCATCGGTCGCGGCGTCCCGCTAGGCACGAGGGCTACGCTCGCAGACGTAGGCCAGACCGTCGCGGAGAACTTCGCCGTCGGCCCGCTGGCGGCCGGCACGTCGTTTTTAAATGAAATCAGCGATTAAATACTTCTTAATCTTCGCGGTACCCATCCTCCTCTCGTCCGCGCAAGCCGACGAGGGCGGCGAGGAGGCCGAATCCGCCAAAACGTTTGACTTCAACTACTACTCGCAAAGCGATTCTAAAAACGCCAGCGGGAGCGTGTCGTACAACGTACCGCTGACCCGCAACCTGGACTTCGCAACGTCGACGTCGCTCGATAACGGCTATAACCCCGAGGACAACAGGTCCTCGCGCGGAAGGAACACCAGCCTTAGCATCGACTACGACCCGCCTACGCCGTGGCGCTTGAGCGTCTCGTACGGCAACTCGTATAATTTGGTACACCGTCCGCCCACCGAAGAGTACGACGAGTTCAAAACCGAGAGTTCTTCCAACGGCGTGGACTCCTCGCTGGATTACGAATTCTCAAGCGATTTGAGGGCCGATTTAAGGCTGGGGGTCCAGGACTCGTCGCAAGAAATATTAATAGCGCGCGGCGAGGAGGTGCCGCCGCCGACGACAAGCCGCAGCCACAATTTCGGCGGTGGCATCGACTACAATCTAACCGCGGCCACCACTTTCAGCGTAGATTATTCCGGCGATATAAGCTCCTCCAAGATAGAAGTAGCTAAGACGCGGACGTATCCGGAGCGTGAGATAAAACCCGCGCTGTCTCGCAAAATCGGTAATACGGTATCCGGCCAAATCGGCATGAACAAAGATCTGAGCGAAAAACTTAACCTCAACGTGTCTTTCGGCGTCACCGACAGCGTAGGCCGCGACAGGTTGGAGCCGGCGCTGGACAGCGATATGCTTGACGGCAACGCCTCCGGCGACGTTACGTACGACCTGAGTTCGTTACTTTCGCTTTCCAATTCCGTTTCGTTCAGCCGCGGCCGGGATTTCTACGAGAACAAGGAGCGGTACAGGAAAATATTCAACGAAATACGGTACGACGTTAGAAGAGCCAGGTTTGCAAACACTGCCAACGTTCGCGTTACGCCGGGCGAGCATTCGGAATTCAACGTCGCCATCAATTACGAGGAGAGCGAAAATATTTTAAGGGACGCCGACGGCGAACTCCCCTCCCGAGACGACCCCGGCCCGGCCAGCTCGTGTGAAATGCCGAAGAGTTACAGAATCACATCTGATTTCGACCTGGCCCTCGGCGAAAACGTTACTTTTCACCTGGCCCATTACCTTACCGAGAGCCGGCCCCACAAACTCGTCTTCCCGGAGCAAGATAAAACGACGAAGTTCAATAACCTGGACGGCAACGTCGGCTTCGACTGGACCAAGGCCCTACGGGTAGACGTAAATACCGCCATGAACGTCGTCCTATACCGCCACGACGACCCCGATACGGCCATAGACAGCGACCGCGACGACCTAAAAATCTTGCTGGGTACTTCTTTCATATACGACGTAACGCGCAATACTACCGTCGAGATTAAAACGGATATCAGCAAAAACAGTACGACTTATGTCGACCCCGAGACAACGGGTACCGACACCGCACAGATTAACCGGCACTTGTACACGAACGTGCGGCGCGATTTCGGCGAGCTATTTAAGCCGAGCGTAGGGGTAGATATTACGTACGGCCGCGATTACTTCCCCGGAAGCCCCCGAAGCAATAAGCGCCGGTGGAATATCGGCGTCAACCCGGGTGCGGAGATAAATACCTCCGACAAGCTTAAATTGAACCTCACCTTCTCCTACTCGAGGGAAAAAACCGAAGGCGTCTTCAGACCCGACCCGGACGATTGGCAAATAAACTACGGCTACGCCGGCGGCGTCGGCGTCACGTACGTGGTATCGAAAAACCTGACGTTAACGTCGAACTCGAGGGCCTCTCATTCGTACTATATTAAGAACAGCAAACGCCGCTACAAAGAGGTGCCGAACGAAACGTTCTTCGACTTCGACGCCGGCTTTAGCTTCACTTTCTAGCGAATTCCCCCTTTATCCTGCCGTAAAGGATAATCGGCGTACGCCGGAATAAATCCTACCCTAAAAGCCATTCCCGCTGTAAAAACGCGTAACTTTTTACGCTGCGGCGATACTTATACGGCGGCAAACATCTTGACACCGGCCTGTTTTTAGAATATAATAAGCGTTGTTAACAATACGAACACTGGAAATCGAGAGGTACCGATGAAATATCGAAGCAAAAAGTATAGAGCGCTACGCGCCGGCCTCATAACGGCCGCGGCCGCGGCGGCGGCGTTAGCGTTGACGGGGTGCCCATTCAGTCCCCCCCCCCCGATACCGCCACAACAACCGGTCAAAATGACTAGCCCTGCCAACGTACTTAAGAACGTCGAAATTGCTTATAACCAGCGGTATATCGACCTTTACAAAAAGGCCCTTAGCACGAATTTTGTCTTCTACTTCGACCCGAGGGACGTGGGCCAAACTCCGCCTGGTAAACCATACATAATCCCGGAATCGTGGAGTTACACTGAAGACTGGAAGGCGACCGATGGCATGTTCCATCATGCTTACAACATTAACCTCAACATAGCTACGGGCCGCGTCGGCGAACCGGAACCCGAAGAGAATAAGTACGAAGCCGACAATATAACCATAACTCTTTTAGTAATGATAGACGAATTGAACGGCTTCATTGCCGACCAGGGTTATTGCAACTTCGAGTTCGAGAAATACAAGAACGAACAGAGCGAAGACCGGTGGCGGCTGACGAAATGGTGGGATAGAACGGCTAAATAACAAATTATAATCAAGGGGCGACGACGTCGCCCCCTTTTTTTTACGAAAAATATGCTGGGCGTTTACGTACACGTCCCTTTCTGCGCGAGCCGCTGCAGCTACTGCGACTTCGCGACGGCGCCGTTCGAAGAGGGTGCGGCGTCGCGTTACTTTAAGGCGTTGAGCCAAGAGCTCGACGCCGCGGCGCTTATGGTCGATAAGGTGCGGGCCGACACGCTCTACCTCGGCGGCGGGACGCCCACCGCGCTCGGCCCGGAGCGTTTAAGGAACGTCTTAACGGAGGTAACGGGCCGATTCGCAGTTGCGGCCGAGGCCGAGGTGACTTGCGAGGCCAACCCCGAGTCGTTAACCGCCTATATCCTGGATGCGCTGTCAGAGGGCGGCGTCAACCGCTTGTCGCTGGGAATACAAACCTTCGACGACGCGACGTTGAAAATCCTGGGCCGCCGGCACGACGCGACACAGGCCGAGGACGCTTATTGGCACGCCCAGGCCGAAGGCTTCGACAACGTCTCGATCGATTTAATGTACGGCCTACCGGGGCAGAGCCTAGACGGCTGGACGCGCGACCTTGCGCGCGGCCTGGCGCTGAAGCCGGAGCACGTCTCGCTCTACGGCCTTACGCTCGAGCCGGACGTGAAACTTTACCGCGAGCGCGCGGCCTACGAATTCCCGGACGACGACGAGCAAGCCGCGATGTACTACGCGGCGATAGATAAACTAGCCGCGGCGGGGTTCGCCCAATACGAGACGTCGAACTTCGCGCGGCCGGGCCGCGAGTGCCGGCACAACTTGAAATATTGGCGCGACGAGGAGTATCTCGGCTTCGGGCCGTCCGCGGCCAACCATTGGCGCGGCGGGCGATACCGCAATCCACCCGACTTGGACGAATACTGCGCCGCGGCGGCTACGGGCCGGTGGCCTCTCGTGAACCCCGAACCGTCCGACGCCTACCGGGAAATGCGGACGGCGGCGGTTCTGGGCCTCCGCCTGACGGAAGGCGTCGACGCCGCGGCTTTCGAAGAGAGGTTCGGCGTCAACCCCAAGACGTATTACGAAAAAGAACTCGCCGAATTCGTCGCCACGGGGTTGGTAACGGTCGACGGCGAAAGCGTACGGCTCACCCGGCCGGGCCTGTTCCTCGCGGACGAGGTTTTCGCGGCCCTGATTTAACGTTGACGCGGCGATAAACTTATGCTATAAGAAAAACGATGTATCTAAAGAATAGTCGGCAACTCGCTCTACTACTAAGGGAGGCATGAGCGTCCGCCGGCGGCAGTATACCCAAAAACCACAGGCGGGCGCTCAGCCCGCCGTTTTGGTAATTACCTAAACCGAGGTGCAGCGGACATGGCGAAGGCCGACGAATACGACGCCCCGACAGTCGAAAAAAAGTGGCAGGAATTCTGGGAAGAGGCCGGCCTTTTCGAGGCCGACGAGGATTCGGCGAAGCCCAAGTTTTACTTGCTCGAGATGTTCCCCTACCCGTCGGGCGACCTTCACGTGGGCCACATGAAGAACTATTTCATCGGCGACGTCCTCGCTCGCTACAAAATGATGCGGGGCTATGAAATCCTCCACCCCATCGGGTGGGACAGCTTCGGCCTACCGGCGGAGAACGCCGCCATCCAACGCGCCGTTTCGCCCAACAAATGGACCGAAGAGAACATCGCGACTTCCCGCGAGACGTTGAAGAGCGCCGGCGTCGGCTACGACTGGCGCCGCGAGGTCGCGGCGTACCGTCCCGACTACTATAGATGGACGCAATGGCTCTTTCTCAAGTTTTACGAACGCGGCCTGGCTTACCGCGCGTCCGGGCCCGCGAACTTCTGCCCGGGGTGCAAAACGGTCCTGGCCAACGAGCAAGTCGTGGATGGGGCATGCTACCGGTGCGATACGCCGGTGGAGCGGCGCCACCTCGAGCAGTGGTACTTCAAGATAACGGCGTTCGCCGACCGCCTGCTCGACGACCTCGCGTTGGTCGAAGAAAACTGGCCCCGACACGTCGTGACGTTGCAGCGTAATTGGATAGGCCGAAGCGTTGGCCTGGTCGTACGCTTCCCCGTGGTGGATGACGACGGCTTGCATTTCGACGTATTCACGACCCGGGCGGATACCCTTTACGGCGTAACGTTTATGGCGCTCGCGCCCGAGCACGCCGCCATTCCCGAGCTTATTAAAGGGTTACCGACGGAAGAAGAGGTGGAGTCGTTCTGTCGCGACGCGATTAATACAGCCGAGATCGACCGCGCGTCCGCGGTCGGCGAGAAGTCGGGCATATTCACCGGCCGGTACGCCCGCAACCCTTTGAGCGACGAGGATGTCCCTATCTGGGTCGCGGACTACGTACTTATCAGCTACGGCGAAGGTGCGGTTATGGGCGTCCCCGCCCACGACCAGCGCGATTTCCTCTTCGCCCGTAAGTACGGCATCGCGGTCGTCCCCGTCATCCGGCCCGTCGACGGCGACCTCGCAGATGAGAGCGAGATGACGGAGGCGCTCGAGGACTACGGCGTAATGGAGAACTCGGGCCCGTATTCCGGCCTGACGACCGAAGAAGGTAACGCTAAACTCGCGGAAGACGGCCCAAAGGAAGGCTGGGGCCAACCCACCGTAAACTACCACCTCCACGACTGGCTCATAAGCCGCCAGCGGTACTGGGGCGCGCCCATCCCGATAATCCACTGCTCGAGCTGCGGCGAGGTCCCGGTCCCCTACGACGAGCTGCCGGTACTCCTTCCGCCCGAGGACAAGGTGGACTTCACGCCGGCGGAACGTTCGCCGTTGGCGAGTTGCCGCGAGTTCGTCGATACGACTTGCCCCAAATGCGGCGGCCCGGCGGAGCGCGACGCCGACACCATGGACACGTACGTGGACTCGAGTTGGTACTTCCTGCGCTACTGCGACGCGCGCAACGACGAGGCGCCTTGGGACCCGGCACGGGTAAATTTCTGGATGCCGGTAGACCAGTACATCGGCGGGGACGAGCACGCCGTAAGCCATATGTTGTACGCGCGCTTCTTCCAGAAATTCCTCGCCGACGAAGGGCTCGTGCGCGACGTAGAACCCTTCCCCCACTTCTTCAACCAGGGAATGGTCAAGGGCCGCGTGACTAAAGCCGACGGCTCTACGTCGATGGAGGTTATGTCCAAGTCCAAAGGGAACGCCGTCCCGGCGGGACCGTTCATCGCCGAGCACGGCGCCGACGTCGCGCGGTTGTATATAACGTTCGCCGGCCCCCCGGCAAAGGATATGGAGTGGACCGACGAGGGCGTAGGCGCCGCGGCGAAGTGGCTCGGCCGCGTGTGGCGTCTCGTCGACGGAAATATGCGGGCAGTTCGCGACTCGCTCGACGTAGTGGCTCTCGCCGCGGCCGAAAAAGAACTGTACCTGACGACGCACCGAACGCTGAAGCGCGTTACCGACGACCTCGAGCGCCTGCACTTCAATACTTGCATCGCGTTCCTGATGGATTATGTCAATACCCTTTATGCGTACGAAGATCGAGAATCGCCGGCCTTCGGCTACGCCCTCTATCACCTGATGAAGATGCTCGCGCCCTTCGCTCCCCATATGGTCGAGGAGCTTTGGCGATGCGCGGGCCATGACGATTCGGTCTTCCGCGAGACGTGGGAGGAATACGACGCGGAAGCGGTCGCCGCGGCGCAGGTTACGGTCGTCGTGCAAGTGAACGGTAAGGTTCGCGGCCGCGTCGACGTCCCCGCGGGCTCGAGCCAAGAAGAGGTCTTCGCGGCCGCAACCGACGACGCCAACGTAGCGCGCTACCTGGAGGGTAAAAAGGCGGTGAAAAAAATACTTGTGCCCGACAAGCTTTTGAACGTAGTATGTAAGTAAGCTTTCTCGGAACGCATAACGGGATGAGGTCATTAGGGTGAGGCGAGCAGTTAAGTTAACGTCGACGTTAATTGCGGCGACGGCGATAAGCGGCGGAGCGGCCGTTTATGCCGTCGCCGTTTCCGTTCCGGCGGACGACTTTTCGGTCAACCTTGGCCTTCTCTTGCAGGCCGGGCATCGCTATCGTTTTT
>JAUWLW010000067.1 GCA_030613505.1 Candidatus Zixiibacteriota bacterium | reverse complement strand
CCGGGCCCCGCGCGAAATGCTCGTGCTTACGGAAGCGCTCTTCGACGAGGCCCACGAAGCGCTCCTGTTGGTCGGGACCGAGCATGTCCCTCGTCTCACGCATATTTTCGAAAGTCGAAAGCTCCATCCGCATCTGGAGGTCCGCGATCTCGGCAAAGAGCCGGTCGCGCCGCGCGACGTCGACCTCCGGCTCCTTCAATAAGGCCAGTACTTCGCCGCGTTTGGCATGCAGCTCTCGCCGGAGCGGCTCCATCTCCTCAAACGCCTTCTCGCGCCTCGCCCGCATCTTATCGCGTTGCTCGTCGGTCAAATCCAACTCTTGGGCCAGCGGGCACGGCGGCCGGGGTGGCTCCGGCCTCGTAACGCACCGGTAGGCGAACGTTACCAACGCGCCGACGTTCAGGGCAACGGACACGACGAGTGCGATTATCAGTATTTTTTGTTTCATTAGCTGTCTCCTTCCGTCCAGACGTCCCCCCAAGCCTCGCCCAACGAGCCGTCGGGGAAATCCTCCACCGGCGCGACGCCGAGGTACTCCACCAGGTCGCCGTTGGCCGGCGACGAGGCACCGTTCGGCTCGGCGTATAGCGCACGGCCCAGAAAGCTCCCCGCCACCAACGACAGCGCGGCCGCCGCGGCCGCCGCCGCCGGTACGAGTACCCGCCCGGGCCAATTCCTACGCCGTCCCTCGGCGGCCAAACGCTTAAGCCGGCGCGCGAAGTACGGGTCCGGCTCCGCCCCTTCCAGCGACTCGAGGGCTTCCGATACGAACTCGAGGCGGGACAGCTCTTCCCGGCAGGCCCCACAATGGGTAAGATGTTCCCCTATCGCCGCCGCGTCCTCTTCGGACAGCTCGCCATCTACGTACGCCGAAAGTTTTTTTCCGTCTATGCAAGCCATTTCGTTCCTCTCACCAATTTAGACAACCGTACGGCGTAAAACTTGCGCGTGTCCCGGCCCGCCGGCGACGTAGCTCACTCGTACCTTATCGCGTCTATGGGGTTGAGGCCCGAAGCCTTCCGGGCCGGGTAAATGCCGAATATTATCCCAACCGCCGCGGAGAAACCGACGCCCAAAACGACGGTCCACCACGGCGCCGCGGCTTGCAGCGGCGTAATCGCGGATACGAACGCGCCCGCCGCCAGCCCCAGGACGATGCCTACGACGCCGCCTACGGACGCAAGCGCCACCGCCTCCGAGAGGAACTGCACCGTAATGTCGACGTCGCTCGCGCCCACGGCCTTGCGGATGCCTATCTCCCGCGTGCGCTCGGCCACCGACACCAGCATGATGTTCATGATGCCGATACCTCCTACGAGAAGGGAGATGCCCGCTACGCCCACCATCACCAGCCACAGCACGGACCTGATAGTGTTCAAGGACGAGAGCATCGACTCCTGGGTATTAAGGCCGAAGTCGTTATCTTCGTAATACCGAAGGCCGTGCCGGAGGCGCAGAAGCTCCTCGACGTCCGCCACCGCGGTTTCGACGGGGACTTCCTCTTCGGGTAAAACCTCGATTCTCATGCCGCGGAATACGGAGGCGCGGCCTTCGGGAAGGGAATAATATTTAAGGTGGGTTTCGACGGGGATGAAAATTTGGTTGTCCTGGGGATGGCCGAACGAGCCGCCTTTTTCCTCCAATACGCCGACGACGACGTACCGGCGGCCGTCCACCTCAAGCGTCTGGTTTAGCGGTTCCTCGCCCCGGCCAAAAAGGTTATCGGCTACGTACGAGCCGATCACGCACACCATATTGCGATGCTGCTGGTCGTAGCGTGTAATAAAGCGCCCCCGGGAAATAATCCAATTACCCGTGAGGTCGCCGCCCTCCCCGATGCCGGCGAGGATGCATTCGTCCGCCTCGTAAATCCCTCGCGTGAGGGTACCCAAATTCCGGGGGATGTAGGGAACCGCGGCCCGGACCGTAGCGAGTTCGGAAATGGCGGCCGCGTCCTCTACCGTAAGGTCCGGCCTTTTACTTATCTCTTCAAAATTCCTATGTCGGCGCAAGCCTATTTCCAGCTCCATTTTCTGGACGTAGATGGTCTTGGTTCCTAGCGACGAGAACTCCTGGTCGATGGTGCGGTCGAGCCCTTTCAGCAACGCCACGATGGCGATTATGGTGGTCACGCCGATAATTATCCCCAACGCCGTCAGGAAGGAACGCGTCTTGTTGTAGCGCATAGACGCAACCGCCCGCGCGAACACCGTCAGGAAGTTCATACCACCCTCCCGTCGTGCAGCGTGATTACGCGCTTGGCGTGCCGGGCGACGCTGTCTTCGTGCGTTACTACAACCAGGGTTTTCCCTTTTTCGTTAAGCGAGTCCAGGAGCTGCATTAAATCCTCTTCGCTCTTGGAGTCGAGGTTCCCGGTAGGTTCGTCGGCCAGGATGATCGCCGGGTCGTTGGCCAGCGCCCGGGCGATGGCCACCCGCTGCACTTCGCCCCCCGAGAGTTCGTTGGGTCTGTGGTGGCCCCGGTCCGACAACCCCACCTTGGCCAGCAGGTCGGCCACCACTTCCCGCCGTCGCTCCGCCGAAGCGCCGGCGTATAAAAGCGGCAGCTCCACGTTCTCGGCCGCGGTGAGCCGGGGGAGAAGGTTGAAGCGCTGGAATACGAAACCGACTTCCCGGTTGCGCACCTGGGCCAGCTTCTTGCGGGCGTATTGGGATACCTCGTGGCCGCGAAGGAAATAGGAACCCGACGTCGGCGTATCGAGGCATCCCAGGATATGCATGAGCGTGGACTTGCCCGAGCCGGAAGGGCCCATGATAGCCATATATCCGCCGGCTTCGAGCCGCAAGTCGACGTCGTCGAGCGCCCTCACGGCGACGCGTCCCGTGTCGTAAACTTTCGACACGCCGGCCAGCTCGATAACGCGCTCTACTGGGGCCCGTGCGACCCCGGCCTCTCGCCTTTCGGCCATTTACCTTCTCCTTCGAGCACTTTAACCTCGTCGCCGTCGTCGATGGCCCGGAGCACTTTGTAGGGGCCAACGATGACTTTTCGCCCGGCTTTTAAACCCTCCACGATCTCCACTCGCGTCCCGTCGGAGATGCCCGTTTTCACGGGAACAAGCTTGGCCCGACCTCCTTCTAAAACGAAAACCGTATCGCGTGCCCGCCCCCCTATCTCGCGCCTTCCTATGGCTTGCAGCGGACACGTGAGGACGTTTCCCCGCTCGGCCGTAGTGATCGCCCCCGTAACCGACATCCCCGGCCGCAAACGAGGATCGACGTCGGCGAGGTCCAGGGCGACTTCGAACTCGGTTACGTCGGTCCCGGCGGCGCCGGTATCGGTGGCCGGCATGTAACCGATGGACCTAACCCGGGCGTCGAACGCGGCGTCCGGTAGGGCGTCCGGCGTCACCTTCGCCGGTTGGCCGGCCGAGACGTAGACGATGTCCGCCTCGTCCACGTATATCTTGGCCTGCATGGCGGAGAGGTCGCCCAGCGTAAACATTACCGTCCCCGGGTTGTTCATCGTCCCCAATACGACGGTCTCGCCTTCCTCCACTTCCACGCGGACCACCCGCCCCGATATGGGCGCGTAGATACGCGTCTTGCCGAGGTTGTCTTCGCTCTGCTCGAGCTGGGACCTCGCGACTTCGTACGCCGTGCGCCGCGCGTCGAAGTCAGCCTCCGAAATGAGTTTCTCATCGAAGAGCGCTTTGCCGCGTTTGTACGAAGCCTCCGCCTCGACCAACCGGGAGCGATTCAAGTCGCGCTGCGAACTCAGCTCGTCGTCGTCGAGAACGCACAGGAGCCGGCCTTTTTCGACCTCGTCGCCCTCTTTCACGTACACTCTCTCAATCCGGGCCACGATCTCGGCCGAAATGTCGACCTGGTTGAGAGCCTCGAGTTCGCCGTCCGCGGAAACGGTGGACACGATGTCGCCCGGCGCCAGGCTCATCACCTCGACCTCGGGCAATCCGGGACGTCGGCAGGAAATTTTTAAAATTACGATTACGGCCAACAAAACGCCGACGCCGATTACGAGAGCGCGTATCAACTTTTGGCGCCTTTTCTTGCTCATCTTTCCTCCACCGAGGTCCCGAGTTCGTAATTAAGTTCGGCGCGGCTTAACCAGTAGCCGGCCTTGGCTTCTATTAGCGCGCGCTCGGCCTGGCCGAGCTCCGCCTCCACTTGCAACAAGTCATCGAAGGAGACGGCGCCCAATTCGTAGCTCCGGGCGTTAAGGCGGTAGACCTCTTCCGAGAGCTCCACCGTCTTGGATGCGGACTCCCATTCCTTGTGGGACAACTCCTGCGTGGCCAATAAGCTCGCCAGCCGCTCGCGGGCATCGAGCCGGGCCTGGGCCAACTCGAGGCGGGACTGCTTCCGGTCCAGCCGGGCGCCGGTGACGCCGAGTACGCGGTCCACGACGTCGACGACGGGAAGACTCACGACCACGCCGTAGCGCGTGTCGTCGCTCTCCTCGCCGGGGAATATGGACCCCCCGAAGGTCGAACCCCGACTATAAGAGAACGACAGCGCCGGGAGCAAGTTTCCCCACGCGCTCCAATACGCCACGTCCGACGCCTCCACCTGCATCCTGAGGACCGTCAGGTCGGGGTTTTTTTCGAGCACGGCCGCGGAGATAACCGTAGTGGGAAGCTCGTACGGCTCCTCGGGGGGCGGCAGCTCCTCCACCTCGACGGCCTCCCAGCGGTCGAGGCCGATGAGGTCGGAAAACGACCGCTGGTTCTCCTCGACGCCGTTGCGCGCGGAGAGCAGCTCCGTCTCCTTCGTGAGGAGGTCGGCCTCGGCCCGCAACTTATCGGCCAGGTTGGCCTCTCCCAACTCGTAGCGCCTCGCCACGATCTTCAGATTCCCGACGGCGCGTCGGTGCTGCCCTTCGGCGCTCGCGACCAACCCCTGGCCTTGAGCCAAATCGTAGTAGCCGCTCTGGACCGCCAGGATCAGGTCGGCGACCGTTCGCGCCGACTTCGCGCGGTAGTAGTCGCTCTCCCGGAAGCCGCGCATAACGTCGAAGACGACGGTCGCGTCGACGACCGGCTGCGTCAGCGAGAACCCGAAGCGCCACGTATCTCCCAACTCGGCGAAGGAGGTCCCGCTCGTCGAGTACGCCGCGCTCAGGTCGGGTAAGGCCGACGCGACGCCCTCGGCCAGGGCCTGCTTGCCCTGCGACCGCTCGACGCCGGCCAGCTCCACTTTCAAACTATGCTGAAGCGCCGTCGCGAGCGCGTCCGCAAGCGAAAGCGTGGACGACGCGGCCTGCACTGGCGCCAGCGCGATAGCGAAAATCGCCAGCTTTTTTATAACGTATCTCCTTTAGCGTATAGTTGATCCTACCCGTTTAGACCGCGGCACGCGTAAAAACTTGCGGCCTATTTCAAAGGCCGCAACCAAAACCGGCACACCGTTTACGGTCTACCTCATATTATTAAAGGCCCTCGCGGACCCTCGCCGGGTTAGTGACGCGGTTACCTAAACAACGCCTTGATACGCCCCACCGATGCCGGCGCGACGGCGGGTGCGTTGGAAACGTCGACGCAACGGACGATGTTGTTATCGGTCACAATCCACAGGTGTTTGTTCTCGTACGTACAATCGAAAATCGACTGGCCGAAGCGACCGAAAGACGCCGCGATCGAACCGCCCGGGCGGATCTTTTGCGCGCCGAAAGTCTCATACGGACCCATATCTTCCACGGAAAGCCAAAAGAAATCGCCCTGTATCGCGATGCCGCGGTATGTGGCGTCCCGCAGGTTGAAAGAGCTGACTACCGACCCGGCGGAGTTCAATTTGAATACGCCGGGCAGGTAGGCGGAAGTCAAACCTACCACCCAGTTGTCCGTGCCGTCGTCCGCTATACCTATGAGGTACGGGGGATTCGTGACCCTAACGCTTCCGAGTATTTTCCCCTTGAAGTTAAGCCGATAGATATACCGTTCCCTTTCAATTTCGTAGTAAACGAGTAATTCTATGATATCGACGCCGCGGTACTTCCGATAGTTAGCGGCGCCGCTGGTTTTACCGTAGGGGTAGTAAGTATGAAACGAAGAGACGGTGCTCCCTGTCGACGGTACGCACCGATAGATATCCGAGCTCATACCGGTCCCGTAACGGCAATTACACCATATGTATTTGCCGTCCCAAGCGAGGCCCCGACAAGTAGACCAATATCCCGGCTTAGTCGGCGCCTTCCACGAGCATATTACGTCGCCGAAGTCCGCGAGGGCGGGGGTGATAGCCAAGGCCGAAACCGCAGCTACGAAAATAACCTTTCTCATAAACGGCACCTCCAACTATTAAAAACGGTAAGCTGTTTTGTCGATTCTATACGAGCTAACGAACCGGCCTACCCGCGGTTCGTAGAACCGGGCGCCGAAGCCCATCAGCTCGAGCCGTCGTCCTCGTTCCCCATATACCGATATTGGCTCCCCCACGCTACCGGCTGCTCCTCCAGCGTATCGCCGAACGGCGCGTAGTCGCGTTAGCAAAAAACCCGCCCGCGGCCCGAGGCCGCAAACGGGTACCCGCCGCCGCGCTCTCTCTTTCCTCCCGTTCACCGCGCTTACATAATAAACGGTCCTCGTCCGCAAGTCAAGGGCGCCGTCGCCGCCTCGCTACCGCCCGCGAACGCCAAGTTGATTATCGCCGTCAACTTTAGTATCATTAGCCGGTGTGCGCTCAACGCGTCGCCGCCATGAGGTCACTCGCCGCGTACGTCGTCGCCTTTTCTTGCGTCGCCTCCTGCCGGGCGTTCGCGTTGGAAGAGACCGGCGACGCCGACTTCGTTCTCGGCCGAATTCGCGTTGAAGGGAATAAAACATTTAAAGACGCCGCCGTAAAGAACCTCGTCGGACTGGAAAAAGGCGAACGTTACGAGGAGTACAACTTCGATTATTTGCTCGAGGCCGGCCTGGCCGCCGTCGAGGGAGCATATTACGCCGAGGGTTTCGAGAACGTACAAGTCGGTTTCGAACTCGCCGAGAGTAAAAAAGGCAAACGCGAGTTGAAGGTCCTCGTCGAGGAGGGGCCCCGGGCGGTAGTGAAAGAGGTCGTCGCGCAAGGCGTAGCCCCCGAGCGGCTCGCGGCCGTTCGCGACGCGCTCGGCGTCGAGCCGGGGGCGCCCCTCTCCGCGCCGGCCCTGAACGAAGCCGCGGTGCGGGTGGGCGACTACTACAACGAGCGCGGTTACGGCCGCGCGAAAATTACGGCGGAGATAGACCGCGATTCGGCGGTAGTACTTTATACCGTCGAGGAAGGGGAAAAATACCACATCGACAAAGTCGTCGTAAGCGGCAACGAAAAGACGCGCGCCAAGATCGCGGCCCGGGAAATCGACTACAAACTCAACCCCTCCCGCCTGTGGCGAGCCTCCAAGCTCGACGAGGGACGCGCCAACGTCTACAAGACCGGCCTTTACCGCGACCTCGTCGTAGACGTCGTCGACTCGGAGCGCGCGCCGGACCGGGCCGACGTCGTCGTCATCGTCAACGAGGACAAGTTCCGCTGGTTCAAAATCGAACCAGGGTATTCCTCGCCGGACCGTGTCGCACTAGGCTTCGGGTGGGGCCACAACAACGTCTTCGGCGATAACGAACGTTTGTCGATCGAAACCTCGATCGCTTACGGCTACGAGGAAAAAAGTCGCGAGGCGGAGGGAGACATCACGTACGTGGTACCGTGGTTATTCGGGTACCGGTACAAAGGCACCGTGTCCCTTTATTATGAGCGCGAGATATACGAGGGTTTGCACGAGTGGGAAGCGGGCCTCAAGCCGCGCGTTTCCCGCGAGATAACCGACGACCTCGAGCTCTCGGGCGGATTCAATTTCGAGAGGTTCCGCACGGAATTCGACGAACCGCCGGAAGAGGGCGCCGGCTCTTCCCGGCCCCGCGAAGTAGGCCTTCCCCAACGGTACGCCGAAATAGAGGAACCCCAGAACCTCTCGAGCTACATATTCTCGGTCACGTATGACGGCTCCGACGACATCTTCAACCCCCTGACGGGTACGTACGCCTATAGCTCGTACGAAAGAGCGGGCGGGTTTATGTTGGGAGTGGACCTGTGGCGCGCCATCGGCGACGTCCGCCGGTACATACGGTTGGCCGAGGCCGCGTCGGTCGCGACGCGCCTCCACGCCGGATACATTGAACCCTACGGCGATACCGAGGCCGTTCCGCACGTGCGTCGGTTCGTCTCCGGCGGCGCGTATTCTGTCAGGGGTTATCCCGAACAGGGCCTCGGCCCCCAGACCAAGGAAGGCTACGCCCTGGGAGGCGACATCCTTCTGGAAGCCAACGTCGAGCTCCGCTCCCAGTTTCCCTTCGTCGCCGGAAAAACAGGTTGGGAGCACTTATGGGGAGCGCTCTTCGTCGACGCCGGCAACGTATGGCCCGAGTGGGACGAAATGAAAAAAGAGTTCCTCCGCTACGGCGCGGGGTTCGGCATCCGTTACAACACGATCGTGGGACCCGTCAGATTCGACGTCGGTTGGCCGGTGTTCGGCCGGGTCCAAAAACGGCGGGGATACATATACCTCGCCTTCGGCCACCCGTTTTAACGACGCGAGAATTATCTTGCCTAACGCCAACGATAACTCGCACGCGCTAGGTAAAGACGACGCCGCGAACGGCCGACGCCGACGGCGCCTCGGGCGCCGCCTCTTATACGGCGCCGCGATAACGGCGGCGGCCGCGCTCGCCCTGGCCGCCGCGGCCTACTTCTCCGGCCTGGTACACGCCGGCGTTCGCCGTGGCGCCGAGAAATACTTAAGTCACCTGACCGGTACCGAGTGCGGTATAGGCCGGCTCAGCGGTGACCTCTTCACCAACCTCAGCTTATACGATTTTTATATCGCGAACGGCCCGAGCCTCCAAGACGACGGCGCCGCCCTCGCCGCCGAAGAGATTCACCTCCGCTACGACTTAGCGAGCCTGCTGCGCGGCGTCTTGCTGGTCAAAAACGCACGCTTCATACGACCCTACGCAACTTTGAAAATCGAGCCGGACGGCCGGACCAACCTCGAGCGCGTATTCAGTTCCTTACCGGAGCGCCGAGAAGGAGACCTCGACGTCCGCTTGAGCGACGTCGTATTGGAAAACGGTACGCTCGAGACCGACGCCGCGGGGCCTATTACCCGCGTCTCACGCCTAAACGTCCGGAGCTCGTTTGAGCTAGTTGGCCTGGACCTTAAGCTGGAGCTTGGGAACTGCAGCTGTTACCTCCCCGAGCAAGACCTCGCCGTGACGAACTTCGGTACCGGGGGACTCCTCGTAACCCCGTCTGCCCTTCGCGTCGACGGCCTCGACCTCGCCCTCGACGACACGTCGTTGACCGTCAACGGCGAAATCGAAACATCGCCCTCCACTCGCTTCGACCTCCGCGTGGAGGCCGAGCCGTTAAACCTGGCGGAAGTCGTACCGCTCGTCTTTCCGGACGCGCCGCCGCTCGAGATCAGCGGCCGCTACGAGGGGACCCTCCGCGGCGCGGGCGACGGCCTCGTACATACGGGCTCTTTCTACTGCCCGTCGGGGTCGCTGGCCAACTACGAGCTCGCGGACCTGGCCGTCAGGTACGCCGTCGACGTGGAGCGAAAAGAGGTCCGCCTCGACCAGCTCTCGGGCGCGGTAAACGGCCTCCCGGCCCGCCTGGAGGGAGTCGTCGACCTCGCGAGCGAAACGCCGGCGTTCCGGGGCGAGGCCCGCCTCGAGCGCTTCAACCTCGCCCGAATCCTCCCGGAGAGCGGCCTCGAGACCCGCGCGGACGTAACGGTACTGTTCGCCGGCCGCGGCTCGGCGCCCGAGGACCTCGACTTAACGGCGAGCGTCAACGTCGGCGCCGGTTTCGCGGGGCCGGTCCGCTTCGACGGCGCGGCCGCGGACATCCAATACTACCAATCGCAGCTCCTCATTGACGACGCTACCGTCCGCTTCGGCCGGGGCACCGTCTCGATAACCGGGACCGCGGCCCGGGACAACGTCGAGCTGGCGATTACGGCGCGGGACATATCCCTCGCGGACCTCCCGACCGAAAAAGTACCCGCCGACGTTGCGGGGGTCATTACGGCCGATGTGCGCGTCCACGGCGCGCCCCGGATGCCGTCGGCGGAGGGAGAGGTCGAAGTGGAGGGGCTGGCGGTCGAAGGCGTCACGGTAGCCTGGGCGCGGCTGGAGGGTTACGGGGAAAAGCTGGGAGGCTACGGCGAAGCCGACATCCGCTTCACCGCCGGCGACATCGTGGCCGGGCCGTTCTCGTTCGAACGGTCGCAGGCCGACGTGACGTTTGAGGACGGCGTGCTAACGCTGAGCGGCGTATTCGAGAACGACGCGGCCGACGGCGACAGGCTGCATTTCAACGTGTGGCACGATAGCTCCTCGGGCGACTGGGCTGTGAACCGCCTCGACGCCAAACTGGGCGAGGGCGAGGTTACGCTCGCCGAGCCGCTGACGTTGGCTCGCGAGGGCAATCGATACGTTATAACGGGAGGCGTTTTGGCACTCCTGCGGGGAGAGGTTGCTTTCCGGGGCTCTTTCGACCCGAGCGGCGGGCCGGTGGACGTCGTCGCCGAAGGCGAAAACTTCCGCCTGGACGGTTTACAATTATGGCCTACGGCCCCCGAGTTGAGCGGGAGTCTGGATTCGATCCGGGTCGGCGTTGGCGGAACGGCGAGCGCCCCCTCCATTTGCGTAGCTTTGGAAGCCCACGCGTTTTCCGTCGGCGACCAACCGGTGGACCTCGTGCGCGGAGAGGTTTCGCTTCAGGGCAAACGCCTTTCCGTACCCGAGCTGGCGCTCGAGTTGGCGGGCGGGACCGTTACGGCTACGGCCGACGTCTCGCTCGCCGCGCTGCAGGGAGAGGGCGAAACCCCCCTCCAGGGCGAGGTCCGCTTCACGCGCTTCCCGCTCAGCTCGGTCGTTACCTTGAAAGAGGCCGGCCTCAGCGAAGGCGGATACGTCGACGGCGCCATAACGTTGGCCGGGACCGGGTCCTCGCCGGCTCTCGAAGGCAACGTGGACGTCACCGACGCCGTTTGGGGCGGCGTGCGTTACGGCCGCGG
>JAUWLW010000050.1 GCA_030613505.1 Candidatus Zixiibacteriota bacterium | reverse complement strand
GTGCGGGGCCGCCCGCCCGCAACAACACGACATGACCATGTGGGCCTTTACGCACAAACCCCGCGGCGCGGCGGCAGTGGAGCCGGGGGCCGCGGCGGCCGCGGCCTCGCTCGAAGGCGACGAAACCGCGGCCTGACGCGCTCCAAATAACATGGCCGAAAGGGAATACCAGTTCCGTATTATAAGCGCCGTTCCGCAACTCGAGAAGGTGCGGAAGTGGGCCTCGTACATCGCGCGGGCGCTGGGCTTCGGCGACCGCGCCGTCTTCGAAATCGAGCTGTCGGTATACGAGGCGTGCGCCAACGTCATCGAACACGCCTACGCCAACAACCCCAACAACTACATCGACGTTAAGCTGGCGGTGGAGCTCGACAAACTCGTCGTCACCATTCGGGACGAAGGGGGCGCCTTCGAGGCCTCGTCGCTGAAAGACAAAGATATCGCGAAAATAATCGAGACCGAACAAGACGGCGGCCTCGGCATGCACATCATAGAAGCTTGCATGGACGAGATCCTCTATCGACGCCACGGAAGGGAAAACATCCTCGAGCTTATTAAATACCTGCCCCGCGCGCCGACTTCCTCCTAGAGGACCCCATGGTCAAAGAACTCTCCATTAAAAGTACCAGCAAAACGCCCGACGGCATCCGCGTATTCAGGGTCTCGGGCACTTTAGGCGTGGAGGGTTCGGCGGGCATACAGGGCCTACTGGACGCTTGCCTCAAACAAAAGGCCTACCGCATCGTACTCGACCTCCAAGGAGTGGACTTCATCTCCAGCGCCGGGATGGGAGCTTTCCTGTCCGCCGTCGGCGAAATGCGCAAAAACGGCGGCGACATCATCTTCGTCAAGATGCAGAATAAAATATTGACCGTCTTCAAAACGCTCGACGTCCTCGACTACTTCATCGTCGCCGACGACGTCGACCAGGCGGTGGAAAGGTTCCGGGCCGGGAAGCTCCCCAAGCCCCCCAGCTTAGAAGAGCTCACCGCCGGCGCGGCCGAGGCGTTCGCGGCGGCACCCCGCGTCACCCAAGCACTGTTCTCGCTGCTGGCGGCCTACTCCGACATCCTGGGGGGCGACCGCGAAATCAACCGTAAATTATCGCAGATAGTCGACGTGACCGGCAACTACCTGGCGCTGAACCAATGCGCGTTCGTGCCGCTGGCGGATGACGCCGGCCTCGCCGCCGCCGCGGCGCGGGACAACTACCCCGCCGTCGACGACGCCGTAAAATCGGCCCTGGGGGACAACCTGCCCGCCCAGGGAATAGTCGGCGCCGAAGAGCTCGCCTCGTACGGCAGGACGCTGGGCAAGTGGGCCGCCAAAAACCGCACCCAATTCGTGCTGCCGTTCAGCGCCGCCGACGAAGTCATCGCCGTCTTGGTGGTAGGTGAAAAGAAAAACGGCGGCGCCGTCACCACCGAAGAGCGACGTCTCCTCCGGTACCTGGGGACGTCCCTCAACCTGGCCCTGGACAAACACCTGGCGGCGAGTCGCGCTCCCGACCCCTCGCCGGGGGCGAAACGGGAAATAGGTCGCAAGGCCATGGAGATGGAGACGCTCTTCTCGATCTCCCAAAGTTTGGCCGAGGCCCTCGAGACCGAGAAGATGCTGGCCACCCTCCTCATGATGGCGACCGGGCAATTCAGCACCGACCGGGCGGTGGTCCTGCTATGCGCCGCCGACGGCGGCCTGGAGGTCGGCGCCGCCCGCGGCCTCGACGCCGAAGCGCTCCACGAACTGACCCTCCCGCCCCTGGGATTGGCCGACGTCGTCGACGGCCACGCCGGCCCCACCCTCGTGAGCGCGCTCGAGGAGGAGCTCGAGGAGCGCGACCGGCGTCAGCTCGAGCCCTTCGTAGAACAAGGCATCGCCGCCCTCGCGCCCATCCGCTTTAAAAACCGTTTGATCGGCATCGTGGGGTTGGGGGCCAAGATAACGGGGCGCGACTTCGACGCCGACGAGCTCCGCCTGTTGGCGGCGCTGGTGAACCTCGCCGCCGTCAGCATCGAGACCGCTCGCCTCCTCGAGAAGACGAAGAAAAACTACGGCGGCCTGGTGCGCGCCCTCGTCTCCGCCATCGAGGCCAAAGATAAATACACCCGCGGCCACACCGAGCGCGTAACCCTCTACGCCTCGGCCCTCGCCGATGAGATCGGCCTTCGGGAAGACCAACGGCAGGACCTATTGTTCGGCGCGGTGCTCCACGACGTGGGGTACCTCGGCGTCCCGGAGGAAGTCCTGCGTAAGCCCAACGGCATCACCGAGGAGCAGCTGGCCGAGCTCCGACGCCACCCGCTGATAGGGGCCGACATCCTCCGCGGCATCCCGCTGCTCCGCAACGCCCTCGACGGCGTCCGCTACCACCACGAGAACTACGACGGCTCCGGCTACCCCGACGGCCTCGCCGGCGAGGACATTCCGCTCATCGCGCGCGTCATCGCCGTGGCGGACTCCTTCGACGCCATGACCTCCGACCGCCGCTACCGCAAAGGCAAATCGAAAGAGGACGCCGCCCAAGAGATACACGCCGCTCGCGGGGCCCAATTCGACCCCGCCGTCGCCGACGCGTTCGTGCGGCTGCTCGAGAGCGGCCGCCTGGACGTCATCCCAACCAAACGCCGCAAGCAAGAGGTCTAGCTATGCCGAAGAAACTCGCGGTCGTAGTCTCGATTATAGCCCTCCTGGTGCTGGTCACCTTCTCCTTTCCGGGACGGCCCGTAGCCGACGAGGACAAGGACGAAATCGAGCGTCACCTGGAGCGCGGCAACGAGCTCGCCGAGGAAGGGGACTACGACGGCGCGATGACCGAATACGAAAAAGTGTTAAAAATCGACGACGGCAACGCGCTGGCCCACAACAACCTGGGCATAGTCTACAAGCGCAAGGGCTTATACATCTCCGCGGTCGAGGAGTTCCAGGCCGCGCTCGACGGCCTCCCCAACTACTTCAAGGCCTACAACAACCTGGCCAACGTCTACTTCGAACGCGAATACTACGACGACGCCGTCAAGTACTACAACAAGTGCCTGGCCATAAAACCCAACTTCGCCGACGCCCACTGGAATTTGGCGCTGGCGTACGAGAAGAAGGGCGAGAAGACGCGGGCCATAAGGCATTTCCGGAAGTTCGCGGAGCTGTCGGACTCCCCGGCGTACGTCGGGCTGGCGCAACAACACGTCGACGACCTCTCGGCCAAGCCGGAGGAAACTGCGCCCGAAGCAGAGGTAACCACGTACGGAGAAGACGCCGTCAATGCGATCGAATAGGTCCAGCCGGCGCCGGCCGGCTTCCTTCCCCCGGGTAAATATCGTAATCGTCGTCGCCGCCTCGCTCTGCGGGGCCGCGTTGTACGCGCCGGCCTGGGGCCAGGCGGACGAGCCCATCGACGCCTACGCCACCGCGGCCGAACGGGCTCCCGCCGTCGGCGACGCATCCCTGCTCACGTTGGACAGCTTCGCCCGCGGCTCGGAATACATCCCGTTCCCCGCCGCCGACGCGGTCTTCGACGCCTGGGCCCGGGCGGGCGACAAATCGCTGTGGCTGCCGCTCGAACCCGAAGAACCGGGCGGCACGTTCGACGCGCTGTCGGTGTCCGGCGACGAGCTCGAGCGCTACGGCCGCGCGAGCCTGTTCGCCGGCGGCTACGGCCCGGGCGAAAAGCGTTGCGTCATTTTAATGTACCACCGCTTCCGGCTATCCCCGGCCAACAAGTACGAGGTATCCCACGCCGACTTCCGGGCGCAGCTCGAGTACATCGCGCGCAACCGGTACGAGGTCATACCTATAGGCCAGCTCGTCGAGGCGCTCCAAACGCAGGAACCGGACCTGCTGCCGCGCCGCTCGGTGGTGATAACGGTGGACGACGGCTACCGCTCGGTCTACGACTTCGCCTGGCCGGTGCTCGCCGAATACGGCTTCCCCTTCGCCGTCTACATCTACACCGACTACGTCGACGTCGGCGGGAAATCCATGACGTGGTACGAGCTGAGCGAGCTGGCCGCGGACGACCTCGTGACCGTCGGCGCCCACTCCATCAGCCACGCCAACCTCGCCAGCGCCAAGAAGACGGGCGCCGCCTACCCCTATTGGCTCGAGCGCGAAGTAAAGTATCCCAAATACCGGCTGGAGGCCGCGACCGGCAGGCCGGTGCGAACCTTCGCCTGGCCGTACGGCTCGTTCAACTCTTACGGCGTCAGCGTCGCCATCCACGCCGGCTACGAGGGCCTATTGACCGTTCTCCCGGGCGCGAACTCGATAGAGACGTCGCCCTATTACCTGCGCCGCTACGGCATCTATTGGCACACACCCCTCTGGCTCTTCGCACGCATATTGGAGGGGCGGCCCGTCACCGACGACATGTGGGATTACGAGCTCGCCGGCACATATACGGAAGACGAGTTCCCCATCCCGTAGCGAACGCCTCCCGCACCGCGAAATATCAAGGGGAGCCGTCGCGGCTCCCCATTTTATTATAGGGCCAGCGCCCCCGCGTTTATAAATCGTCGTACGCCGCGGCCAGCGCCCGCGACGCCGCCTGGGCGGAATAGTTTTCGGCGACGTAGCGCGAGCCGTCGACGTTCGGCGGACAGGACGACGCCAGCCGGCCTACCGCGGCGACGAACTCCTCCGGCGCCGTCGCGCGGACGCAAAAGGGGAACTCGCGGCTCCACACCACTTGCCGGCCGCGCAGCAGCGCTTCGAGCACCATTTGCGAAAGGCCGTCGTGCGCCGTGGGGCGAACGAGCGCCGAAATCTCCCGATATAGGCGGCCCATCGCGTCGCCGTCCACCAGGCCGGTGAAGCGGACGTTGCGCGGCGCGTTCCCCTCCGCGCCGCCGCCCACCGCTATTACCTCCACGTCGGGGAACCGCTCGGCGACCAGTTTGACGACGGGCCACCCGTAGAAACGGCGCCGCCGGTCCGGCACGTACGCCATCACCTTGAAAAGTCCGGGCAAGGGCTCGAGCGCGCCGGTCATCTTCTCCGAGATGGTCGGCACGGGGTGCGCGTCGACGCCGGCCGCGGCCATGTCGTCCACCAGCCACGGCGCGTCGGCTATGTGGAGGTCGACGCCGCGCCGCACCGCGCCGAACAGCGCCCGCAGCGCCGGCCTGCGGCGGCATTCATACCAATCGGAACCTATCCAGTGGAAGACGACCTTCTTGCCGGCGGCCTTCAGCGCCGGAACCCACTTAAAATAGTATACCGGGTACACGGCGTGAAAGACGTCGTACGGCCGGACGGCGCGCAAAAGGCCGAAGCCCCGCGCGCCCTCCAGCGCCCGCGCGCCGGCGTACCCGGCCCGGCGCAGCCGGAGCGCCGTGAGCGCCGGCAGCTCCTCCATTCCCACCAGGGCGATCTTAAGTTTTGCCGCTTCCGCCGTCATTCGGATTTTGGGGCGAGATTGCCTCCCGGCTCGGCTTCGACGCGACGCGCCCGGTCCGGAGTACATCCCACAGGCCCAAAACGTTCCCCAGCATGAGGCGCGGTTTAAGCCGCAACGCCGCCACGGCCGCGCCTCCCAGTACGCCGTAATAGTAACTTGAAACGTTAAGTATGTTTTGCGGGAAGTAGCGTTTGTGTAAAAGGCGACGACCTACGACGTTACTTCGCACCCGGCCGGCGAAGCTCCTTCCTTCGCCCGCCTCCCGGTGCTCGGCGCGCGCCGCCGACCACTGCATTAACTCCCAGCCGCGGGCCCGAAGGTCCAGCGAATAGCTATCGTCGTCGATGAAAAGGATGCGTTCGTCGAATCGGAAATCGCCGATAGCCTCGCTCCTGAACATAGTAAGGCCGCCCGTCAAGGCGCCCACTACGGAAGGCTTTCGCGGCCGGTAAAGGAACGTCGGGAAACCCGAACGCTGATAGTGCGAGCGACCGGCGTACCGTGTTTGCCGGAATAACCATTGCAAAAAACGGGTATAACCGCCCGGTAGGAATTGGTTGGATATCAGGCCGCAAGCGGCGCCAACTTTCGGATTATCGAAGGCTTTGAGCAGTTCCTCGATAAAATTGGACGCGACCGTAACGTCGTTATCCACGAAAAGGATAAAATCCCCCTGCGCCCGCGTCAGGCCGGCGTTGCGTTGGCCGGGGACGCCGGGCCGCTCCGCGCGGATATAAACAAACTCGACGGCGCGGGTTCTCAACGCTAACTCGCCGATGAATCGCTCCGTCCGATCGTCCGGGCTCGCATCCACGATAATGATCTCATCCGGCAAAACGGTCCCCGCCTGTACCGCTTCAAGCGTTATCTCGAGGTCGTTTAAACGAGACAACGTCGGGATTATCAAAGATACGCTTCTCGCGCCGTTCATCCGCGCACCGCCTCCGCCATCTTACGCACGTCGTCCTCGTCTACGCCGGCGTGCAGCGGGAGGTTCACGACCGCGGCCGCGGCGCGCCAGGCCCCGCGCAGATATCGGCCCGTAGTTCGCGAAAGTTTATAGTACGGGAACATTCCCGAGAGCGGCCGCGGATATATGAACGGCCCGGCCTCGTATCCGGCGTTCGCCAACCTTTTAATGACTTCCGGCCGGCGGGCCCAATCCCGCACGAACAACGGGTAGCGTATGGGCCACGGCTCGTCGCCCGCGGCGCCCCAATTAGGGCTCCGGAAGGACGTGCTCCCGGCAAAGGCGTCGTCGAACAGCGCGGCGAGCTTCCGCCGCCGTTCGCCGTCCGACCGAGCCGCCGCCAGGTGACGTTTGCCCAGCGCGGTCAGCAACAGCTCGAGCCGCTTCACCGCCCCCAACGACGGGACCGCGGAGCTGGGGAAGAACCACCGAACCAACCTCCAGGACAAAGGCGGCTTGCGGGTCGGCATTAACCCACCCTTGGCGGCGACGGCGTGGCGCGCCGCGACGGTTGCGCCCCTGGCGACGAGGTTGGCGAGGTCGTACGCGTCCCCCTCGGCGGCGGCGTACAGGTACCCCAGGTCCACCGAGACGAACGGCTCGTAACTTTCGGCGTCGAAGAGGTAATCCGAGACAACGAGCCCTTTCAATATCGTCTCGGCCTCCGCCCTCGTCTGGGCCGGCAGCGAATCCACCAACTTCTCCACCTCGGGCGCCAGCGCGGCGTCGTTGACCACCAGAACGCCGCCGCGGCCGGTGGTGTAGGGTTTGTCGAAGTTGGTGGAGAGTACGGCCAGCGGCGCCGTCGAGCCGGCTGGGCGGCCGCCCCGACTCGAGCCGAAGGCCTGCGCGACATCCTCGAGCCAGGGGACGCCGCGTTCGGAGAGGAGTTCCCGTACTTCGTCCTGGGGTGGGACCGCGCCGAAGATCGGTGCTACCACCGCGGCGCGGGTCCGGCCGCGGGCGAGGACCCGTCGCAGACTACGGGGCTCCAGGCCGAAGTGGCGCGGCGATATGTCGACAAGGTGCGGGATAGCGCCCAGAGAGAGCACGGCGTCGGCCACGGCGGGACAGGTGAAGGCCGGGATGGCGACGTCGTCGCCCCGGCCTATGCCCAGCGCCCGCAACCCCAGGGCTATGGCGCCCCGGCCGGAGGAGAGGGGGTAAACCGCCGCGGCGCCGAAGTACGACCGCAATTCCTCCTCGTACGCCACGGCCTCCCGCGCCAGGTCAACGCCGGCCGCGGCCAGAAGCTCGGCCAACGCGGCGTAATCGACGAACGGCTTGAGTCTCGGTACGAACAGGACGCTACCTCTCACGGGTGAAAGCTACCGCCGCGGCGCGCACCCCGGCCGGGACGGCGAAGGCTCGCGGCGATAGCGCGCGCACGTCGCCCCGCGCCAACTTCCAACCTTCCGGGACTTCGAAGACGACGTCGCCGGGGACGTCGGCCGGTAGTACGATCTCGCACGAGCCGTCCGCGGCGGGCGCCTTTACCTTGAGGGCGGCGTTTAGCCGGTAACGGGCCGCTATCTCGCGGTGAGTTAAGGCGCGGCCGCCGGCCTCTACTATATGCGAAACTACGTCCCGGAATACGGCGCCCCATTCCGGGAAGGTGCCGCCCGGGAAAGCGCGGTAGTGCCAGATGAGGGAGCACAGGCCGCCGCACGCCGCGGCCTCGTCGACGACCGCCAACGCCGCCGCCAGCGCCTGCCGCGGGCCGAGCCGCTTGTATTGAAACAGCGCGCCGTCCATCACGGCGGGCGGTATCTCGACGAAGTCGTATGGCCTAGCTACGTCGCCGTCGAAAGGCCGGTACGGCGACGCGGCGCCGGCCCGCCAGCCCGCCTCGCTCGCGAATCCGAACGTGGCGTCGTACTCGAAACCGGCCGCCGCCACGGCACGCCACCCCTGCTCGGGGCCCAGCTTTAAATAATGACCGCGTACGCCGGCTACCTCCCGCCCTACCGCGTCGGCGAGGAGCTTCCTCTCCCCGGCCATAGCCGCGTCCTCGGCGCAGGCGTAATAACTGCCGTGAAGGCCGACCTCGCGGCCGGTCCCTTTAATCTCGCCTATAAGTTCGGCGGCTTCGCCGAGGTCGTACGCGAAATCCATCGGGCCGCGCCGTACGGCCCCGACGAAGAACGTCGACGCGCCTCCCGCCGGCTCTTCCGCCTCCCAGATGGCCGGCAGCGGCTCGAGCGCAACGGACCCGCGAACGAAATCCCGCAGCTTATGGCGGGCCCGGGCGCCCCCCATACCGGGGCGCAGCCACGACCTCAGCACTTCCCGCCGCGTCGGCGCCCGCAGCCGGTCGACGTCGTGACTCAGCGCCGCGGCGAACGGCGCGCCGTCGGGCCAATATCGGAAGCGGAGCAACGGCGTTCCCGCCGCCTCGCAGGCGGCCTCGGCCGCCCGGGCGAGCAAGCGCGCGTAGCGGTTGACGACCGCCACGCCCACCGACTCGCGGCGCCAGGGGGGCGCGCCGCGCAGGTCCGGCCGGCCGCACCGGTCCCGCGGCCAACCGACCTCGCCGCGGCCGTCGAGGTAGTAGTCCGCCGCGGCCACGACGTCGAACGCTACGTGGACCTCCTCCCCCTTCCGCACTACCAGCGGTTCGCCGCCCGCGGCCCGGGCAACGACCTCCCCCTTCGGCGCCGGCGCCCGGTACAATATCGGCACCTCCACGTCGCCGTCGCGCCACGCGTCGGGCGGCGTCTCGCGCGCGACGTGCTCCGCCTCGCACGGTATCACGACCTTGGGCCCGGGAGGGAACCCGCCGCGGCCGTGCGCCAGCGTCACCGCCGGCGGGCCTTCGGCGCGCGGCAAGCCCGCCATAACCGCGAGCTCCGCCAGCACGTGGCGCGCCCGCGCCGCGCCCAACCCGCACTCGCCGACGTGGATGCCTATCACCGCCGAAACCTCCGGCGGGCGGCGGCCAGCAACCGAACCAACGGCGAGCGGTACGCCGCGAGCTGGTAATACGGCGTGAGCAGGCCGCCGAACGACTCCTTGAAGCGCGCGATGGCCTCGACGTTGACGCCCACCATATCGAGCGGCAAATCTCTATCCCATACCGCCCGGACCTCGCGCCACAGCAAGTACGCGCCCAGCGGGCCGCGCCCCTCTTCAAATGATGCGGCCAGCAGATCGTACGCGGCCAGCCGGCCCCACAGGACCAGGCGGCCGGCCACGGCCTCGCCGTTTTCTTTCTTCAAATAAAAAATGGCCCCGGCCGAGCCGCAGAATTCGGCCGCCAACGCGCGCAAGAAAGACGGGGCTACCGGCGGCGCCATCCCGCGGCGGCCGAAGGTCTCGGCGTACATCGCGACGAAGGGCTCCGCGTCCCCGCTCTCCTCGACGGCCAGCCCCTCGCCCTGCTTCAATTTGTTCCGCAGCGACGACGAGAGCGACGCCAGGAACTCGTCCTCCGGCACAGGCGGTAATATAGACGTGTAGCGGGCGTCGCCGCGGAAGCCGGCCCACGTGAGCGGCCGCACGTCGGCCAGCGTTGGGTGGCAAGCAAGGCGGGCGTAGCGCCAGCGGCGCTTAATTTCGGCCGCGACGGCGGCCAGGACGTCGTGGTCGCGCGCCTTCACGCGCTCGGCGCGAAGGTCGCCGGCGGGCGGCAAGCACGGCCCCCAGTACGGCGTGAGCGGCGGAATCTCGGCCGTCGCGCCCAAAAATGGCTCGCGGCGCTCCCATACCGGCACGAGCGCGCGCGTCTCGCCGCCGGCGGCGAAGGCCAGCGCGACGACGCGGCCGGGCAGCTGCCCCGCCAAAAGCGAAAGCCACGCCGCGCCGGCGAAGAGCGTACCCTGCGGCGACGCGGCCAGAAAATCGTCGAACCGCGCGAGGCCGTCCGGCGGCACTTCCTCTACGTCGAAGTCTTTGGGCATGTTTACGATAAGTAACGGCTCGAGCGATTATAATACAAAATATATAGGCCAAAAAGGGAAAACGGGCCAACGCCTTTTCTTTGCGCCGATATAATTAGTATGATATATTAACGGCGCGAAAAGGAGACGGCATGAACGCCATAAACGTCAAGCGGGTCGTCGTGCGGCGGCTGGTGCCGGGGGCGGACCTGCTCGAGGAATTGAATAAACTGGTCAAGGTTGAAGGTATCGAACTGGGCGCGCTGTCGGGGATAGGGGCGCTCCGGAAGGCCGCGGTCGGCATCTTCGACCTCGAGAAGCGCGAATATAAAGTTAACGAGTTCGACGAGGAGATGGAGATCTGCGCGCTCACCGGCAACGTCTCGCTCAAGGAGGGCGAGCCGTTCGTCCACGCGCACCTGTCGCTCTCGGACCGGGAGGGGCGCGGCTTCGGCGGCCACCTGATGCCCGGGTGCGAGATATTCGTCGCCGAGGTAATCCTGTGGGAATTCGAGGGGGCCCGGCTCGAGCGCTGCCCGCAAGCGGATTGCGGCGGCCTGGCGCTCTGGGCCGCGGAGAATATCGGGACGGAATAGATTTTCTTACGGAAGGTAGGAGGCTGTATGGTGACGAGGGGAATAATAGGGTTATTGGCGTTCTCGGCCTGCGCGGCGGGCGCGGTCGATGTCGCCGTTGGGCCGGCGGTGGGTTACGGCACGCCGGTGGAGGACCGAGCGCTTGCGCAGGTAGCCTGGCCCGGCCACAAGGTGTGGGAAGTCAGCCGCGATTTCACGTACGGCCTTAGCGGCGGGGCGGAGTTCGCTCCGTTCGAAGTCTCAGCCGGGGCCGGTTATTTTTCGGTCGCCGAAGGGCGGCACGACGAGTTCTCGGTCGAGGACCTTAAAGAAACGGGTTGGCGCGCGACGGCGAATTTTAAATATATCCACAGCGCGCCGCCCTTGAACGCGGCCTTGAGGGCAGAATACGGCCGGGCCAAAATTAACTACGATATGGGCCCCGCCCCCGGCGCGACGCCCCACCGCACCGCTACGACGCGGTACACGTGCGACCTTTACTCGCTGGCGGCGACGTTGGGGCCGAGACTTAACCCCTGGGACTGGTTGCAGGCGGACCTCGCCGTGGGCCCGGGGTTAAAAATCGCCCGGCGGAACGGCGAGTCTTTCGTGCGCCAAACGTACGTCGGGACCGCGGTGAACCCTATAGGTTATAAGGACCGCATCGTCGAGCTCCACTACATTGCCGAGTTTGCTTTACCCTTGGCAGGCCGCTTCGGCCTTCTTCTATCAGTGGCGGGGATAACTAAACTCGGCGAGTCCCGCGACCGGTACCCGCACGACGACGACAATCGCTTTTTCGCCGCCGTGAATCCGATCTTCATTTTTTAAAACGACAACACAGGTAAAAGTTAGTGTTGGGGAGTCAAGACATACGGAAACTAATACCGGCGATCGTTGCGGCATTGCTCATCGCCGCGACGGCTTGCGACGAAATGTACGACCCGCCGCCCCCGCCGCCGCCGCCCCGTTGGCCCGATTTAACGTCACCCGCGAACGTCTTAAGAACCGTCGAAGCGTCTTTCAATTACCGCGACATAGACCTATTAATAAAATCAATAAGCACCAACTTCGTCTTCTACTTCGACCCGCGCGACGTCGGGCAGACGCCGCCGAATAACTACGTAATCTCGGGATCCTGGCCTGATGAATGGTTCTGGAACGCCGCGCACAATATGTTCAACAAGGCTTATACGATCGACCTATCGATATCCACGAACGGCGTAGGCGAGGCGGAGCCGGAAGAAAACACGTACCGGGCGGACAATATCGACCTGGCGCTGCTCGTAATGGTCGACGAGCTCAACGGCTACGTCGCCGACGGTTATTGCAATTTCGAGTTCGAGTCGTATCCGACAAAAGAAGGCAAAAAGCACTGGCGGATTACCAATTGGTGGGACCGTACGAGCGAGCTTAACGGTAAGCCTAACGGCTTGACACCGTCGTCGCTGGGGCGAATCCTGGCGATGTACCGTTAAATATGCGGGAGGTCTTATTGTGAAACGCACAATAACCTTAACGACGGCCGTCACGGCGGCGGTGTTGGCGTTCGCCGGCTGCGACGAGAGGGTTATCAACGGCGAACCGCCTAAGCCCGAATACACGTCGCCGGCGACGGTCCTAAAAGCGGTACAGATATCCTTCAACCAGCGCTATATTGACTACCTGAAAAAATCCCTCAGCCCCGAATTCATCTTTTACTTCGACCCGCGCGACGTGGGCGCGAGCCCGCCCGGGAAGCCTGGTTATAAAATCCCCGAGTCGTGGTCGCACGACGACTTCACGAAAGCCGCGAACGGAATGCTCAATATGGCGTATTCGATTTCGCTCTTCGTGCGGGTGGGGCCCCTGCACGAGCCGGGCGAAAACGAGACCACGTATAAAGCGGAGAATGTTACGATATCCCTGCTCGTAATGGTCGACGAGGTAAACGGCTTTATGATAGACAAAGGCTTCTGCGACTTCGCGTTCGAGGCTTACTACAACGAGCAAAAGGAAAAGCGGTGGCGGCTCACCGGGTGGTGGGACTTCACGAGCGGGGGTTACGACGAAAGTGCGGCGGTTGCGCCCGGGTCGCTGGGGAAGTTATTAGCTCTATATTATCGGGAATAAATCGGAGGCCTTAGTATGAACAGGACTATATCTTTGGCCTTGGCCTTGGCCCTCCTGCCCCTCGCCTGCGGCGAGGAGGAACCGCCGCCACCGCCGCCGCCGGTGAATACGCCGGTAGGAGTTTTAACATATATAGAAGTATCCTTCAACCAAAGGAATATTGACCTCTTAAAGAGATCACTAAGCCCCAACTTCGTTTACTACACGGACCCCGGCGAAATAGGCCGCCCCCGACCGGAAGGGACGCCGTGCCGCCCGCCTCCCATTTATAGCTTTACGGAGTTTTGGCATATCGCGTATAATATGTTCAACAGCGCGTACGCGATTAACCTCTCCATATCCACGGGCGGCGTCGGCGAGCCGGGGCCGGAAGAGACTACGTTCCGAGCCGGCGACGTTAACGTGTCCCTCCTCGTGATGGTCGACGAGAACCGCGGCTACCTCGCCGACGAGGGGTACTGCCACTTCGAGTTCGAAAAATACAAGAACGAGCAAGGCCAGGACGTGTGGCGGCTAACTAATTGGTGGGACAATACCGAGGGCGGCGGCGAGGAGCCGCCGGGTATTGAGCACGTGCCGCTCTGGTACATACTATCGTTGTACGAATAGCCGACTCAGGGAGGTTACGAGATGAAGAAAGTAATAGTTGGCGTTATAGTCGTCACGGCGCTGCTGGCGCTCAGCTGCGGAGAGGAGGAGGGGATTACGAGACCGCCGCTTGAATATCTGCCGGCGGACGTGATAGACGGCGTCGAATTATCTTTCAACCAAAGAAACATAGACGTCCTGAAAAAATGCCTGAGCCCGGACTTCGTCTTCTACTTCGACCCCGACGACGTGGGGCAGAACCCGCCGGGCAAACCCGGTTATGAGATCCCGACGTCGTGGTCGTATACGGAGTTTTGGCGGGCGTTGAGCAACCTGTTCGCCAAAGCCTATTCCATTAACCTATACATATCCACGAGCGGCATCGGGACACCGGGTGAAAAAGAGACCCGGTACAAGGCCGAGAACGTACGGATATCGCTGCTGGTGATGGTCGACGAGGTCAACGGCTTCATCGCCGACGGCGGCTATTGCAATTTCGCGTTCGAGACGTACTACAACGAGAAAAAGGAAAAGTCGTGGCGGCTCACGGGATGGTGGGACTTCACGAGCGATTACTTCGACCGGGCGCCGGCCTTAATCCCCACGTCGCTCGGCAAGATACTGGCGATGTATAAATAACGAGGTATGATATGAAGAAGGCAGTTTTCGTTTTCGCGGCCGTCGCGACGGCATTACTGGCCTGCACCCTGGAGGAGAGCGTGGCGCCGCGGGCGCCGGAGCGCCTCGAGCCCACGTCCCCCGCCCACGTCCTGCGTAACGTCGAGATGGCGTTCAATCGGCGAAATATCGACCTCTTAAAGAACATGCTGAGCGCCGATTTCTTCTTCCACTTCGACCCGGCGGACGTGGGACAAAAGCCGCCCGGGCGCAAGTACGTCATCCCGGAGTACTGGTATTACGACGAATTTTGGACGGCTACGGACAATATGTTCATCCTGGCGTACTCCATCTCGCTGGCCATCCCCACCAAAGGCGTCGGGACGCCGGCCGAGAGCGAGACAACGTACCGGGCGGAGAACGTATCGTTATCGCTCCGCGTAATGGTCGACGAGCTCAACGGCTACGTCTCCGACGAAGGGTACTGCGACTACGAGTTCGAGAGTTACGCCGGCAAGGAAGGCAAAAAGCACTGGCGCCTTACCGGGTGGTGGGACCATACGGGCGTGACCTACGACGGGCATCCGGGCGCCGAGGCCGCGTCGCTGGGCCGGATTATAGCGTCGTTCAGGTAAATACGTTTCAGGGAGGTTTCGAAATGAAACGGTCAATAACGTTGTGCGGCGTCCTTACGCTCGTCGCGGCGTTCGGCTGCGACGACGGCACCCAAGGCCCCACGCCCGAACCCACCGGCGCCGAGTCGCCGGCGGAAGCGCTCGAGGCCGTCGCGCTTTCCTTTAACCAACGGGATATTAAAGTTCTCGCTTCGGCCTTGAGCGAGAACTTCGTCTTTTACTTCGACCCTCACGACGTGGGGCAAAGGCCGCCGGGGAGACAATATATTATCCCGGAGTCGTGGTCGCGCGACGAGTTCTTACAGGCCGCAAAAAAAATGTCCGACAAGGCGTATTCTATAAACCTCGCTATACCCACGGGCCGCGTTGGCGCGCCGGCCGAGAATGAAACCACGTACAAGGCCGAAGAAATAAGTATTTCCCTCGTCGTAATGATAACCTACCTCGAAGGCTACATCGCCGACGGCGGTTACTGCGACTTCGAGTTCGAGCGCTACGAGAGCGCCGGCGGCAAAAAGTACTGGCGTCTTACCGCGTGGTGGGACCGCACGAGCCAGGGTTACGACGAATATCCCGGCATTGCTCCTACGTCGCTCGGTAGGATACTGTCGTTATTTAGATAGGGAGGTAACGCCGTGAAGAAAGTAATAATCTTTACCATAGCTGCCGCGATGTTATTGTTGGCCTGCGGCGAGGAGGAGGGCGTGACGCCGCGGGTGCCGGACCGCCTCGAGCCGACGTCCCCGGCCGCGGTCCTCAAGAACGTCGAGATAGCGTTCAACAGTCGCGACATCAACCTCCTCAAGGCCATGCTAAGCGAGAATTTCGTCTTCTACTTCGACCCGCGCGACGTGGGCCAAAGCCCGCCCGGGAAACCTGAATATAAAATCCCGGAGTCGTGGTCGTACGTAGAATTCTGGAACGCCGTGGGCAATATGTTTGGTCAAGCCTACTCCATTTCGCTCTCCATACCTACCAACCGCGTCGGTACCCCCGGCGAGAACGAGACCAACTATAAGGCGGAGAACATATCGATATCGCTTCTGGTAATGATAGACGAGCTCAACGGCTTCATCGCCGACGGCGGTTACTGCAACTTCGCGTTCGAGAAGTACACCACTAAAGAAGACAAGAAGTACTGGCGCCTTACCGGGTGGTGGGACCGGACGAGCCAGTCCTTTGACGAACACCCGGGCGCCGGCGGGGTGTCGCTCGGTGAAATACTCGCGCTATTCAACTAGGGAGGTTACTACGTGAAGAAAGTAATAATCGCATCCTTAAACGTCGCCGTATTGACGTTGGCCTGCGGCGGCGAGGAGGGCGTGACGCCGCGGGTGCCGGACCGCCTCGAGCCTACGACGCCCGCTAACGTCCTCAAGAACGTCGCGATATCGTTCAACGAACGGGATATAAACCTCCTCAAGGCCATGCTGAGCACGAACTTCGTCTTCTACTTCGACCCGCGCGATGTCGGTAGTAGCCCGCCGGGGAAACCTGAATATAGAATCCCGGAGTCGTGGGCCTACGTAGAATTCTGGAACGCCGTGGGCAATATGTTTGGTCAAGCCTACTCCATTTCGCTCTCCATACCTACCAACCGCGTCGGGACCCCCGGCGAGAACGAGACTACGTACAAAGCCGATAACGTAAATATTTCGTTGCTCGTTATGATAACCGAGCTCAACGGCTTCATCGCCGATAAAGGGTATTGCAACTTCGAGTTCGAGCGGTACGAGTCGGCCGGCGGCAAGAAGTACTGGCGCCTTACCGGCTGGTGGGACCGGACGAGCCAGTCCTTTGACGAACACCCGGGCGCCGGCGGGGTGTCGCTCGGTGAAATACTCGCGCTATTCAACTAGGGAGGTTACGACGTGAAGAAGGTAATAATCGCATCCGTAGCCGTCGCCGTATTGACGTTGGCCTGCGGCGAGGAGGAAGGCGTGACGCCGCGCGTGCCGGACCGCGTTGAGGCCACGACCCCCGCCAACGTCCTGAAGAACGTCGCAATATCGTTCAACCAGCGCGACATCAACCTCCTCAAGGCCATGCTCAGCGAGAACTTTGTCTTTTACTTCGACCCCCGCGACGTAGGGCGGAACCCGCCGGGGAAACCTGAATATAAAATCCCGGAGTCGTGGTCGCGCACCGAATTCTTATCGGCCGCGAATAATATGTTCAGGAAGGCGTATAGGATTTCGCTGTCAATACCGACCGGCCGCGTCGGGACCCCCGGCGAGAATGAGACCACGCACAAAGCCGACAACGTAAAAATCTCGTTACTCGTGATGATAAACGAGCGGGATGGTATCATCGTCGAACGGGGATATTGCAACTTCGAGTTCGAGAGGTACGAGGCGGCCTCGGGTAAAAAATTCTGGCGCCTCACTAAGTGGTGGGACCGGACGAGCGAGTTCTTCGATGAAAGCCCCGGTATAAACCCTACGTCGCTGGGTAGGATACTAGCGCTATTTAGATAGGGAGGTAACGACGTGAAGAAGGTAATAATCGCATCCGTAGCCGTCGCCGTATTGACGTTGGCCTGCGGCGGCGAGGAGGGCGTGACGCCGCGCGTGCCGGATCGCGTCGAGCCGACGACGCCGGCCTACGTCCTCAAGAACGTCGAGATAGCGTTCAACGAACGCGACATAAACCTCCTCAAGGCCATGCTGAGCGAGAGCTTCGTCTTCTACTTCGACCCGCGGGACGTGGGCCGAAGCCCGCCGGGCAGCGAATACGTTATCCCGGAATCGTGGTCCTACACGGAATTCTGGCAGGCCCTAAATAATATGTTCGACAAGGCCTACTCGATAAACCTCGCTATACCCACAGGCCGCGTCGGGACCCCCGGCGAAAACGAGACCACGTACAAAGCCAATAACATAAATATCTCTTTCCTCGTAATGATAGACTCCCTCAACGGCTTTATCGCCGAAGGGGGTTACTGCAACTTCGAGTTCGAGCGCTACGAATCGGCCGGCGGCAAGAAGTACTGGCGCCTTACCGGCTGGTGGGACCGGACGAGCCAGGGTCACGACGAAAACCCGGGCGCTGGCGGGGAGTCGCTAGGTAAAATCTTAGCGCTTTTTAACTAGGGAGGTAACGACGTGAAGAAGGCAACAATCGCATCGGTAGCCGTTACCTTATTATTGTTGATGTTCGCCTGCGGCGAGGAGGAGGGCGTGACGCCGCGCGCGCCGGACCGCGTCGAGCCGACGACGCCCGCCAACGTCCTCAAGAACGTCGCGATATCGTTCAACCAACGGGACGTCAACCTCCTCAAGGCCATGCTCGGCCCCAGCTTCGTCTTCTACTTCGACCCGCGCGACGTGGGTCAAAGGCCGCCGGGTAAAACCTACCTAATCCCAGAGTCGTGGTCGCGCACCGAATTCTTACAGGCCGCAAAAAATATGTTCGATAAGGCCTACGCGATAAACCTCTCTATTCCCACAGGCCGCGTCGGCACCCCCGGCGAGAATGAGACCACGTACAGAGCGGATAACATATCGCTCTCTTTACTCGTGATGATTGACGAGCTCAACGGCTTCATCGCCGACGGCGGTTACTGCAACTTCGAGTTCGAGCGCTACGAGAGCGCCGGCGGCAAGAAGTACTGGCGCCTTACGGGATGGTGGGACCGGACGAGCGAGTTCTTCGACGAGTATCCCGGCGTTGAACCTGTGTCGCTCGGAAAAGTGTTGGTTCTTTATCGATAGAGAGGTCACCCCATGAAAAAGGTAATAATCGCATCCGTAGCCGTTGCTTTGTTGACGTTGGCCTGCGGCGGCGAGGAGGAGGGCGCGACGCCGCGGGTGCCGGACCGCCTCGAGCCGACGACGCCCGC
>JAUWLW010000083.1 GCA_030613505.1 Candidatus Zixiibacteriota bacterium | reverse complement strand
GGGGGCGGGGCGAAAAAACGGCCCCCGGCCTTGTTTCTTCCCGTAAAACACGCTATACTACCGCCGTCCCGGGCCACGCGCCCGGGCCCCCCGAAAATTTAAACCGTAGGAGGTTTCGATATGGTCCACCACGAGGAAGATACCGGCGCCGCGCTGGCCAAGTTCGCCGACGTCTGCGCCATTATAATCACCGCCGCGGCCATAGTCGCCGTCATCGTCGGCGTACTGGTGCTGGGGAAGCTCGGCACGCTGGCCGGCGGCGTGGAGGAGCTGCGGGCCGGGGCGGAGGCCGACGCCGAGGCGCTGGCCGAGACGCGCGAGTTCGCCGAGGCCGCGGCCCCGGATTACAACCTGGCGGTGGGCTTCCCGGCGGCCGAGGCCGAGAAGGAGCCGCCGCTCACCGACAGCAAGGTGGTCAAGGCGGGCAAGGCGACGTACGTCGAACTGCGCGTCTACAACGTGACGCCGCCGCCGGAGACGCCCGCGCCCGGGAAGGAAGAGGCGGTAGAGGAGGAGGGCGCGCCGGCGGAGGAGAAGCCGGCTCCGGCTCCGCCCCCGGCGCTCAGACGCGCCGAGGGGGTCTCGGTAACGGTGGCGTTCCCGGCGGACGTGGAGGTGGCGGCGGTCAAGGCGCCGGGCGCTACGGTGCAGAAGTTCCCGCGGCCCGGCGGCACGCTGGTGACGGTGGATTGGCCGACCGGCCGGCCGCTGCACCCGGACACGTACTTCGCCTTCCGCGCCCGGGTGAAGGCCAAGAAGAAGGGCGAGTACGAGCTGGCGGTGGTCGCGGACGCCAACAACGCCTACGCCGCGGCGCCGTCGTTCACGGGTAAGCTGCGGCTGGTGGCGAACTGAGCGCGGCTTGGGCGGACGATTTCTCGCAAAGAAAAAAGGGGCCTCGCGGCCCCTTTTTATTTGACGGCTCGTCGGCTAGTAGTACAGCGCCTTGACGCGACCTACGCTTGTGGGCGTAAGGCCTACCGGCACGTTGTTCACGACGACGCGTATCATTACGTTGCGGTACGGCGCAACACTCGATTGCAAGAACGGGCTCCACACGCCCCGGTAATATTGCCAGGAGTGGCCTCTAAACGTCGGGTTGTTGTCCAGAGCGAACGGGTCGAGGTTGGGATAGTTGTAGTATTGTTCCACCGCGGCCACGAACGCGTCGTTGCCCGCGGGAAGGGTCCAACCGACGGCGCAATTGCACCATCCGTAGCTGGCTCTCGCGGGTTTAAAGTACTCGGGCCCCCACAAAACCGAGCCCGGCTGGCCGCCCGCGTACGCGTAGATGCCGACGCGGAAACCGTCCCACCGGCTGTTGGGCCAGTCCGGTCTCGAATAAAACCTGACTCTCATAATGGCCCGATAGGCCGAGATGGCGCTTATGTCGAAGTCGTTGCCGACCCAGCTGCCGGCGCCGGAGTACCAGGCCATGAAGTACCGCTGCGTCCCGCTGTCGTACTTCAGCTCCAAAGGCCCGTCGTAGTAGTCGTAGGGGGCGCCCGAAGCCGCGGGGGCCGTCGGCGCTACTACCAGGTCCGTAGCCCACGCCGCGGCCGCGGCCAATGCCGCGAAGACGACGATAAATGTTCTGCTCCCCATCTCTTAAACCTCCTTGCTTAAGGCGGCGCGCGGGCCGCCGTTTATGCGCGGTTTTCCCGGAAAAGGTACTTCCCAACAACGGGATAATGCTAACAAATTTCCAATGGTCCGACAATAAAAAAGACTTGGGTCGGCGGGGCCCGGTCATACCAAAAAGGAGCCTAAACGGCTCCTTTTTGGGGAAACAGGTCGCGTTAATGGTACAACGCTTTGACGCGGCCTATGCTGGTGGGCGTTAAGGCCAAGGTCGCGTTGTTGACGATGACGCGGAGCATGATGTTGCGGTACGGTAAAATGTTCGTTTGTAGGAACGGGCTCCATCTCCCGCTCATGTATTGCCAGGAGTGCCCCATGAATGTGGGGTTGTTGTCGATCATGAAGGGTTCGCAGGTGGGGTAGTTATAGAACTGCTCCTGGCCGGCCAGGAACTTGTATATGCCGGAGGGGAGCGTCCAGCCCACGGAGAACTCCTTCCAGCCGCTCGAGCCGGTCGGGACGACGAACTTAGGCCCCCACAACAGCGACCCTGGCACGCTGCCCGTAAAGTCGAAGATGCCGAGGCGGAAGCCGTCCCAACCTATGTTGGGCCAGTTGTTGCGCGACTGGAGCTTTATGGCGTGTATGGCGCGGTAACCCGAGATAGTCGATATGTCGAAGTCGTTGCCGACCCAGGTGTCCCGGCCGGTATACCAGACGAGCCACCACCTGCCGAAGCCGGAATCCCACTTGAGCTCCAGCGTATCGTCGGTGGCCGCCGGCTCGGGCGCGGCCGGCGCCGAGGCCGCCCGTTCGACGACGCAGTCGGCGCCCCACGCCGCCGCGGCCGATATGGCCAGCCCCAGCCCTACGAACGTCGTTAATTTATTCATCGTATAACCTCCTTAATAGAACTTCCCCTGGGAACAGTGAAGCTCCGTTTAAAAGCGATACTCATCGATTAATAGTACAAAGCCTTGACGCGGCCTATGCTGGTGGGCGTTAAGGCCAAGGTCGCATTGTTGAGGATGACGCGGAGCATGAGGTTGCGGTAGCCTTGGTAACCTTGAAGCGGGGCCCACGACCCCCCGTGGTATTGCCAGGAGTGGCCTCTAAACGTCGGGTTGTTGTCCAACGCGAAGGGGTCGCAGTTGGGGTAGTTGTAATATTGCTCCTGGCCGGCCAGGAACTTGTATACGCCGGAGGGCAGCGTCCAGCCCACGGAAAACTCCTTCCACCCCGTCGAGCCGGTCGGCACGACGAACTTCGGCCCCCACAACAGCGACCCCGGAACGCCGCCCCGAAAGTCGAAGATGCCAAGGCGGAAGCCGTCCCAACCTACGTTGGGCCAGTCCCAGCGCGACTGGAGCTTTATGGCGTGTAAGGCGCGGTAGCCCGAGATAGTGGATATGTCGAAGTCGGCGCCGACCCAGGTGTCGCGGCCGGTATACCAACACATCCACCACCTGGTGAAGCCGGAATCCCACTTGAGCTCCAGCGCGTCGTCGGTGGCCTCCGGCTCGGGCGCGGCCGGCGCCGAGGCCGCCCGCTCGACGACGCGGTCGGCGCCCCACGCCGCCGCGGCCGATATGGCCAGCCCAAGCGCTACGAACGTCGTTACTTTATTCATCTTATAACCTCCACAATAGAACTTCCCCTGGGTGCCGTGAAGCTCCGCTTAAAAGCGATACTTATCGATTAATAGTACAAAGCCTTGACGCGGCCCAGGCTGGTGGGCGCGACGGCCATCGTGTCGTTGATTACAACGCGGAGCATCATGTTCCAGTACCCTGCTGTGCCGACAAGGGGTTCCCACTTTCCGCCTTGACATTGCCACGAGTGCCCTTGGAACCTCCTATTGCCGTCGAGCACGTACGGGTCGCAGTCGGGATGGTTATAATACTGCTCCACGGCTACTACGAACCTTTTATGGCCGCCGAGCGCCCATTCCCACATTCCGAATTTAAACTCGCACCACCTATAACCTGCACCGCTCCCCCTTACGAACCTGGGGCCGTGAAACCGCGAGCCCGGTAGACTGCCGGAAAAAGTGAAGACGCCGAGGCGGAAGCCGTCCCACCGGCCGTTAGGCCAGCTCGCGCCGGACATAACCTTTATCGTTTCAATCCACCACCCGGTGGCGAGGGTGGAAATGTCGAAGTCGTTGCCCACCCAAGAGCCCGCGCCCGTATTCCAACTCATAAACCAGGTCGGGCGCCCGTCGTCCCACTTGAGCTCATACTCCGCGTCGTAAGCCGGCGACGCTACGGCCTCGGCGCCGGACGACACAACCTCCGCGGCGACGTCCGCACCCCACGCCGCGGCGCCCAGGCCAACGACCGCCGCCCATAATACGATACGTCTCATTTCCTCTTCGCCTCCGGGTTAATAATACAGCGCCTTCACGCGCCCCAGGCTCGTCGGAGCGACCGCTACCGACTCTTTACCGACGACGACGCGTAACATCAGGTTCCGGTACGGGGCAATCGGCGCGTGATAAAAAGGTTCCCACTTCCCGGCCAGATAATGCCACGTATGACCCCGAAACGTCGGGTTGTTGTCGATGAGGAAAGGGTCGCAATTGGGGTAGTCGTAGTACTGTTCGGCGGCGGCGACGAACTTCCTAACGCCCGCCGGTAGAACCCACGCCACCGGGATTTCCTGCCACCCGGTTCGGCCCGTAGGCTTAAAGAAGTACGGGCCGCCGGCGGTGGGCCATATAAGCGAGCCGGGGACGCGTTCGAACGCATAGATGCCGGCACGGACGCCGTCCCACCCGGTGTTGGGCCAGTTGCTGCGCAATTGTAACTTTATCGTCTTTATGGTGCCGAACGTTTTTATGGTCGATATATCGAAGTCGTTGCCCACCCAGTAACCCCGGCCGGTATACCAGCAATACCACCACATACCCCAGCCGTTATCCCACCTCAACTCCAACGTCATGTCGTGCGCCGGCGAAGACGGGATATTCGAAGGGTAAGACGCCCTCTCCACGACGACGTCCACGCCCCACGCCGCGCCGGCAATTATAGCGGTCGCGACCGCCAATGACGTTACGTACTTCATAGCCCCGACCTCCTTGGGGCGGCCTTGAATAACCGCGGCCTCACCCCTGCACCCTATCTCGCGATTAGTAGTACAACGCCTTCACGCGCCCCAAGCTCGTCGGCGAAACGTTTACCGTCTCGTTGTCGACGAAGACGCGTATCATGACGTTGCGGTAAGCGTCATACGGCGGCGAAAAACTAATCGGTTCCCACCTGCCGTTAAAGTAGCGCCACGAGTGGCGCATAAAGACGGTGTTGTTGTCGACCGCGTAAGGGTCGCAGTTGGGGTAATTATAAAATTGTTCCTCGGCGGCGACGAAGGCGGTGGTAGGACAAGTCCAGCCGATATTTATTTCCACCCAACAATGGCCGTGGAGGCCGCTCGGCTTGAAAAAATAACCGCTCCCCGACGTGGGCCACAACCTCGAGCCGGGGACGCTGCCCCGGAAATCGAAGAAGGCAACCCGGAAACCG
>JAUWLW010000046.1 GCA_030613505.1 Candidatus Zixiibacteriota bacterium | reverse complement strand
CGGTTTTGACCTCTTTCTCGTACTCCTCGCCCACGCACCGGCCCAGGTTGCGGCGGACGTTGATGCCCGCGGCGAAGTGCTCCCAGCTGTAGTACGTTACGTCGAAGCTGTAGATGTGCGGATGGGTATAGGGCTGCCAGGTGACGGTGTAGCGCAGGCCCACCTTGTAGCAGTCGTCGCTGAGGGAGGCCGGGTCCTCGTCCGCCGAGACGTACGCGATCTTCTTCGACTTGCACCACTTAACTTTATCTCCCGCCCCGGCGGCCGCGGCCGTCGCGAGCAGGAGAGCAATGAATAGCGTAACTGACCTCCGCATCGTCTTCCTCCCTTAGCTCACTCCTCCACGAACCGCCACTCGAAACCGCGGTTGGTGATCGTGGAAATTAAATTCCCTAAGCCGGCCGCTAACCCTTATTACGCGTTCCGTTTTCGAAAACTAAAGGTTTAGGTTTAGGTTGGTCTTTAGTTATTGGTTTTTGGGTTCTCTTTTTAGTTAGAGGCTTTTTTAATTTGGGTATAACTTTTCCGGCGGCCTCGTTCAATAATTTGGTTATACCCTTATGTACTTCTTCATCGTCAACCCGAACGCCGGTATCTTTACGTAGATTGCGACGAATAACTCTAAACGTATCTGGGGAGATTATCGCTGCGAGTAGGGTATCCGGCTTGAGGACCTTCACGCGTTCCCAATTTTTATTAAGGAGTCCGCGCTTGATGGATTTATAATTTATTAGTTCGAACTTGCGAACGATATCGTCTATATCGTCGCCTAGGAGATCCCACGATTCGTAAATTTCGGTTTTCGGAGGCTTACCAAACTCGACGTGGTATACCCGCCATTCCTTTCCGTTAGTAAGAAGCAACCATTCGCAACCGGCGTCTCTAGCGTACTCTGTTATTTGTTTTAGGTGTTTCTTCGCTAACTCGATGCCGACCCTTTTTAATTCGACCAGCATTACGGGTTCGACGTCTTGGCCGGGTTTGAGTTGGACCGCGAAGTCCACGTACTCCGTTTCGCCCGGACCCCGGACAGCATATTCGCGCGTGATATGCTTAAACGTGTCGTAACCCATCACCCATTCGAAAATCCGATCTACGCGCTTGCGCGTTTCGGCCTCGTTCGCGTCGAGTTTTAGCGCTTGCTCGATTATCTTCCGCGCTTCCCGTATCGCTTTCCGTTGCTCTTTTGTAGTTTTAACTTTAGGCATTTTCCTACTCCTTGTTAATTTACGTCGTCAATGTTTAATTCCCGGGTGTATTCTACTCCCGGCGTAACGCCTGCCGCAAAGCCGTTTATCGCGTATACTTTATCGCCTTGTACTAACCACGCGGCGTTATAACGCTTCCGAATTACTACTAGTCCCTCACCCTTTGGGTTATTTTTTACCACGAGCTTATCTTGGGGGATTCTTCCTCGGGGACCCGCGTCGCATACTTTATCAATAGCGATATCTTCGGGTTTTCGTTTGGAGCATCCCGGAATTATCGTTGTACCTATTAAAAGCGTAATTGCTAGCGCAATGAATATCTTCACGTTGTACAGTCCGTTAATTAAACATTATCTCCCGCCCCGGCGGCCGCGGCCGTCGCGAGCAGGAGAGCTGTGAGTAGCGTACCTGACCTCCGCATCGTCTTCCTCCCAGATAAACGCTGCGAAAAAATATTTACGCCGGACAGTATTCGAACCTGCGACCTACGGCTCCGGAGGCCGCGGGGGGGGGGGGCGCGACGCCGGAGACGCGCAGGGGTTGGCTACCTATTTTTTGCCGTAGCCGCCGTAGCCGCCGTAGCCCACGCGCCCGGGCTCGACCTTGGCCTCTTTCACTTTCTTTTTCGTTTTCTTCTTTTTCTTTCCGCCTTTTTGGTCCCGTCCGCGGTCTCTACCTTTAGCCATTAGTTCCTCCGTAACGCCGGCGTCGGCGTCCTCGACGCGCTCGAGCGCCTCGCGGTCCTCGTCATGTCCGAAATAACTGCGGCCGGCTTGCCGTCGCGTACGACGACCGCCGGCCCGTCCTTTTCTTATTACGTTTCATACGCCGCTTCCCGCGCCTCCGCGGAACTTGCGTGCCGCTACTCGATTTACGCCGGACAGGATTCGAACCTGCGACCTACGGCTCCGGAGGCCGTCGCTCTATCCAGCTGAGCTACCGGCGCATTAGGCGATGGGTGGGCGAGGGGATTTGAACCCCCGACCTCCAGATCCACAGTCTGGCGCTCTCACCAGCTGAGCTACGCCCACCGTCGACTATCACAATATAACTTATTTTCGCGGCCGTGTAAAGCGCACCCGCGAGATGCGCGCCCGGCAGGATTCGAACCCGCGACCCGCGGCTTAGAAGGCCGCTGCTCTATCCGACTGAGCTACGGGCGCCTGACCTATTATAGCATATTGAGCGGTAAACGCGAGGGAGTCTAACAAAGGATACTTGCGGCTTATATCATGACGATTCCTATTTCACTCACGACTTCCAACAACTCTTTAAAAATTCCTCGGTAAGATGGATGAACTCGTCCGCCTCCCGGGTCAAAGCACGGGCGCGCCCCGTGCCGAAATACGCTACCTTCACTTGTTTACCCAAGCGTTTCACCGCCGCTAATAAATTGGCGAAATCGCCGTCCCCACTAACTAAGACGCATACGTCGTATTGGTCGTCGAACGCCCCTGCCAGCATGTCCACCGCGAGGTTTACGTCTACGTCCTTCTCCACGTTTACGACGTAATTAGCGCCGCAGCTCGCGCACGTCCTCGTCCTTGGCTCGAGCCGACCCAAGTGGAGCGTCAGTCCTTTTACCGTACGTAAGTAATTAAAGAAACGCTGCTGGTCCCGGTATTTCCCTTCATCTTCGGCACGCCGCCGCGGCGAATTGTAATAATGGGTATGTACCCACCGGCCTTCCGCGCACAGGTTTACCGAGAATTTGAAGAAATCCACATCGGTCCTATCGAGATTCGCCCTAAGGCCGTGGTAGAAGTTGCTGCCGTCCACGAAGACCATAACCCTTTCCATTTCTACCTCCCGATTAGGAAACCCGCCGTTGCTTAAGCAAGGGCGGGGATGTAATAGGCCCACCGTTGCCGGAGCAAAAGTGGGGCGTTTATACGCTTATTTTATTTATAACATAACACTTGGCCCTTGTCAAATATTAAAAATCGCGGAAGGCCGCTGCTCTGTCCAACTGAGCTACGGGCGCCTCAAGTTATTATAGCATATTAGACGCCGCGACGAGTCAACGGGTTTATTTTTCCCTTGCCACCGCCCCCCACATATATTAACTTCTATCAAACATTGGTCGACCAACCTTAGGAGGTACAGCCTTGAAGAAATCGCTCGCGCTCGCCGCGGCCTTTTTGTTATTCGCCTTCGCGCTGTCTTGCGGCGACGACGAAAACGGCCCGGGCCCGACCCCCACGCCCGGGTGGGAAAAGATGAACGTGCACGCCGCGGCGCCCGCTGTGGATACTTCCCTCGTGATGGCCGGCGACGGCGCCGCCCACATCGCCTTTATGGACAACAGCGGCCAGTCGCTGGTGGTCTACGCCACCTACAAGGACAACAGCATGTCGGTGCGGGCCGTGGGCTCGAGCGGCTACGGCGAGGGCAAGGAAGCGACGCTCGCCCTCGACGGCGGCGACGAGCCCCACATCGCCTTCTACGGCGGCCGGCCCGTCTTCGACCTGTTTTACAACAATATGCGCGGTTCCGGCTTCGTGGCGGTGGACGAAGACGGCACCGTGGGCCGCTGGCCCTCCATAGCCGCCGATACCGCCAAACACCCCCACATATCCTACTACGACGAGTCGCAGGGGGATTTAAAATACGCCCGCTTGGATAAATCCAAATGGCGGGTGGAGGCCGCGGACGTCCCCGGCGACACCGGCCTGTACTCCAGCCTCGCGCTGGACAGCGGCGGCAACCCGCACGTCGCCTACTACGACCGGACCAACAAGACGCTGCGGTACGCGCGCCGCGAGAGGGCTAAGTGGAACGTTGAGACGGTGGACGACGCCGGCAACGTCGGCAAGAGGCCGGCCCTCGTCCTGGACGACGCCGGCAACGCCCACATCCTGTACAACGACGTCGGCAACGGCCGCCTCAAGTACGCCGCGCGGACCGGCGGGACGTGGCAGAAGACCGCGCTCAACTTCTCGGTGCACGACGACACCGGCGCCGCGCTGGCGCTGGACTCGTCCGGCGCGCCCCACGTCGCGTTTTACGATAACTCGGCCAAGAGCATCACGTACGCCCACGAGAGCGGCGATAATTGGACCACGAGCGTCGTCGCGAGCTGCTACGACGCCGGAGGCCGCTGCGGCCTGGCGCTGGGCACGGACGGCAAGGCCCGCGTCACGTACTACGACAACGCCGCCGGCAATGTCGTCCTCGCCTACGAGAAGTGAGCTCCCCCTGTACCGTATAAGCATACCGATAAGAAGCCCGGCCTTGAGGCCGGGTTTTTTTACGCGTAGCTTCTAGGTCGTCTCGTCGAAGTCGGCGTGGGGGAGGGAGGTTTGCATATTTTAAAACTGTGATGGTTGAAAGTAAGGCGAAAACCGTGTTATTATAAATGGTAATAGGTTACCTTACAAAAAATAAAAAGGGAAGAGGAACGAGAGAGGTGCCATGCATCTACAACAAACAAAACGGGCGAGCCGAAAAACGGGAGGACCCCAATACTACTTTCACGACCTAACGCCGGAAGTAAAAAAGTACCTTCGGAAAAAAGGAGCTGTTCGGGTAGCTTTGGTCACTCCGTATGGTGCAACTAAATCAGTTTACGTAGCTGTCGGGACGGAACATAAGCTCGACAAGAGGAATCGTCCGGTTCCCGGAAAGGTTGGCCATGACCGTATTCAACAAGGCCGCGCACGAGAGAGTATAGGCGAGTCCATACGCGATTGGTATCGATTACGTCCGGGGGATTTCGAGAGGATAGATGTCGATATTGAGATACGAGACCTAGCGTTCTACATTACGCCGCTAAAGTGTAAGTATGCGGATAAGGATAAAACGATAATTATTGAACCCATACCGAAACCGTTAACATTCACAAAAACTTACCAGAGCCCATTTTGGCTTAAACAAATGGCCGATATAATAAACAAAACCCCATGGCTTGTTCCTTGGTGCAAGGAGGAGTTCCAACGGATTGCCCGCGACCACCGGAAAGGAACAGCGTTACCGTACATTCAGGAGACGGATATACTTCGAGCCTCGGGACCGCTTAAACATCTTGGGATGTCTCTCGGAGGATTCGTAGGTAAGGGCTATGATTGTATTACCGAGTTCAAGTTCGGCGACTTCCCGGTATACAGAATTCCCGTTGAACTTAAAAAGAATAGCAACGGATTTAGCTACCAAATGAAGAAGTACGGCAAAGATGAATTGTCACGAGCAGTGTTACTGTGTGCTACGCAGGGCAGGAAACCAATTCCGGAGCACATCGATATTATAGAATTGGAGGCGTTAGCTGATTTAGATCTTCAGAGGCTTGGGGGGCCAAGATGACCGATTATAAGTATATAACCCCTATTGATTCGCCCGTTCGCGCAGAACGCCAAAGCGCGAAGCGTCATTACGGGGTTCATCCCTATTTCACTAGACGTCCGTACAATGTCGTAAAGAAGTACATTCTTCACTATTCGAGAGAGGGCGACAAGGTGATGGACCCTTTCGGAGGTTCTGGCGTTACGGCTATAGAGGCCTATCTTGAAAACCGCGTAGGTATCCAGAACGACATAAACCCTCTCGCGAACTTCATTGCCCAAGGTATCGTAGATTTGCATCGTGGCACTACCTCAGAATATATTTCAGCCCTATCTGAATTGGAGGAAAGATGTCGACCCACCATAGAACAGATAGAAACAGCAGATGAAACTTCCCTCCGTAAATGGGAGCAGAAGTTAGAACTACCACCTAATCTTCCCCTTCCTAAAAATTCTGATGTAGGTGCATACTTTGAATTATTCCTGCCGCAACAAATTATAGCACTTGGAGTCCTGAAGGAGGCAATTGATGCAATTCAAAGCGACTATATTCGAGGCGGCCTATTGCTCGCGTGGTCGGCAACACTAACAAAACTTAATAAGACATTTCTATCTGCCGAAGGACGCCGGGCGTCGAGGGGTGGTTCAAGTTTATTCAGTATATATCGTTATAAGGTGGCGAAAACCCCCGTTATACTACCAGCTTGGCCTACGTTTTTTGAAAGAGCAACGAATATAATCGAGGCCAAGAAAGAGATAGATTCCGCAATTGAGTTAAAAGAGAGGACCGGAGGATGGGAAGGGGAGTTTTTCGCCTACGAGAAGGATATTGAGGAAATTGGCGATATTTTTAAAAGCCAAATCGATTACATATATACAGACCCTCCATACGGAGCGCACATAGCATATCTTGACCTATCTACCTTGTGGAATGGATGGCTAGGACGAATGCCTAGTCAGAAAGCGAAAGAGAAAGAGTTAATAGTAGGTGGGGACGTTAAACACAGCGAGGAAGAATACATACAACGGCTTGGGAACTCTATCAAAGCTTGCGCGAGAATGTTGAAACCCGAAAGATGGTTTTCGGTAGTATTCCAGCATTGGCAGACGAAGTACTTTGAAGCGATTCTTATGGCGGCATCCGAATCTGGAATGGAGCTCCGAGCAGCGATATCGCAAATAGGCGACCCCATTTGGTCAATGCACAAGAAAAAGGGCAAAAAGGCAGTACTTGCTGGTGAGTTGATACTAACGTTCTTTGCGACCGGCAAAGCGGTTATGATTAGGCGAACGGATAAGTTCGATGTCGAAGCTACTATTGCCAGCATTCTTGACGATGCGAAAACTGGTCGAATATACGGGGAATACCTGCTCAACAAATTAGTGGTGGAGGCTTGGGAAAAGGGCGCCATAAGCGCATTGAGTATCAATAAACAGGATTTCGCAGACATGATAAAGAAGCAGGGGTGGGCTTACGATAGTAATAAACACATTTGGGTACGTGGCCGCTCGTCTTCGTCTACCGAGGTTTTAGTGTAATATGGGCCCTACCGCCGGCTTTCGCTCAAACACCTTTGCTTCCTCGGAAATAGTTAATTAAACCCTAAAACCGGCAATTTAGTTTTCATAATAACCTCTTAAGGTTTTTCGTTATAATTAGTAAGAAGGCGGCTTGTAAGGCCGCCTTTATTTTTCATTCGTCGTGCCGCGCCCTAATGCGCCCGGGCGACGAAGCGCTGGACGCGCGCGCCGTTGCACTCCACGACGTAGACCTTTCCGTCCGGCGACACCGCCAGCGCCGCCGGGTTGTTGAACTCCCCCTCGCCGAAGCCGTACGTCCCCCACTTGCCCAGGAACTCGCCTTCGGGCGTGAAGTACTGGACGCGGTCGTTGTCGGCGTCGGCTACGTATACGGTCCCGTCGGCGTCGACCGCCACGTCCATCGGGTTGCGGAACTCGCCGTCCTCGGAACCCTCCTCGCCCCACTTGCCGCGGAATTTACCCTCGGGCGAGAAGTACTGTACGCGGTTGTTCTCGGTGTCGGCGACGTAGACGGTCCCGTCGGGCGCTACCGCGACGCCCCACGGCGCTTTGAACTTCCCCTTGCCGTCGCCGTACTTGCCCCAGCCGCCGCGGAACTTCCCCTTGAGCGAGAAGTACTGGACGCGGTTGTTGTCGGTATCGGCCACGTAGACGTCGCCGCCCGGCGCCACCGCGACGCCGCGCGGGCAGCCGAGCTCGCCCTCCCGGGGTCCCCTCTTGCCCCAGGCGCGCACGAACGAGCCGCTCGCGTCGAAGCGCTGGATGCGGTGGTTGAAGACGTCGGCGACGTAGACGTCGCCGCCCGGGCCCGCCGCCACCGCCCGCGGGCTCATAAAGTAGCCGTCGCCCTTGCCGGCCGAGCCCCAACAGCTCAGGAACTCGCCGCTCGAGGCGAAGCGTTGGATGCGGTTATTGTAGCGGTCCGCGACGTAGACGTCGCCGCTCGGCGCCACCGCGACGCCCGAGGGGTCGCGGAACGTGCCCTCGCTCGAGCCGAGCGAGCCCCACTTACCGTCGCAGTAGTAATGTTGGGCCGCCGCCGCTCCCGCCAACGCTAACGATAAAGACGCTATTATAAAAGCGGACCCTTTCATATTGACCTTTACCTTCCCGCCGCCGGAACGCCGGCGCGCCCTTAAACTATAGCGGATTCTGGAGGCGAATGCAAATCGGCGACTCATTTTTGTTGCCGCGCCCGCTAATTATCTAGACAAATTAGCACGTAAGCAATAAAAATGCCGCCAAGTAAGGCGGTTATTAGCAAAAATGGCTATTTAGCAATATAAAGTGAGCCGCGGGGGTCTCTGCCGAAGTGGGGGCGCACAGCCGCCCGGCGCTACCGGAACAACGCCTTCACGCGGCCGAGGGAGGCGGGCGCGACGGGGACGCCGCAACGGGTGACGCGCACGTCGTCGAAGTCGAACTTTTTGGTCGTGGCCGGGACGGCGACGTGGAAATGGGCGCTGCCTCCGCCCGGCATAACTACCGCGAACGCCGCCGCCGTCCACTCACTGCCGGCGCGAGGGAGACCCTTGCGTTGGTTGCCCCAGGATACCGTCGCGCCGCCGTAACGGTAGTAAAGTTCGATCTTGTACGTCTCGCCCCACCTCACCGGTACGGCTTTCAACGACCGGCCCCAGCCTCCGCCCTCGCCCTCGAACTTCATATACCAGTTGAGCACCTCGTATTTCCACTGCCAGTTCTCCGTCGGCCCGAAATTCCACCGGTATAAACACCCGACCTTCTCGAAGTCCTCCGACAACACTACCTCCCGGGCACCTACCGACGCCGCTACTAACGCCAGGCCGACGAAGATCAATACCGTTTTCATCTTTATACCTCCTACCTAAACAACGCCTTAACCTTACCGAGCGATTCGGGGAAAACGGCCGGGTTCGCCTCAGCCGTGATAATTACTCTGTCGAGGGCCAGGTAAGCGTTATGGTAACGCCAATAGTTAATAGTCCATACGCGCCAGCAGGCTTTTACGCGGGCCGCACGGTCGTTGACGGCCGCGCCGCCGTAAAATTCCCATTCCCAGGCGAGCGGGAGCTTCCGGTATACCAAGTTCCCGTACGGCGCCCCGACGTACGTGATGTAAAAATCGGCTTCCGCGCTGGAATGGCCGTTATCCCCCCAGCGGTAATCGAAACGGTAATAGACCGTGGTATTAGGCTTAAGGTCGAACTCGTAAGACATTAACGTGGCTCGTGCAAGCCCCTTTTCGCTACTCGAGGCCGTCCCGTAGGCGTAACTTCCCCAGGGCCCGCCGCCGGCTTTTTTCCAGTTAGCGTCGCCTTCGCCTTCGTACTTCGTCGTCCAACCACGCGGCGGAAACGTAGCCTCGAACCCTTCGTTGACGTAATCCTTGGCCTCTGCCGCCGCAACGGCCAGCGCTGCCGCCACCGCGATAATTAAAACCCTCTTCATCTCTTAACCTCCTTTTTAAACAACGCCTTCACGCGGCTTACGGCCGGCGACGTCGCGGAACAGCTCCTCGTACGCCGCCGCGGAGCGGGTCCACGTCATCCGCCGGCCGTAGTCGTACGCCCGCCGCGCGAGGAACGCCCGGGCGTCGTCGTAGGCCAGCAGCTCGCTCACCCAGAAGGCCAGCGACTTCGTGTCGCGGAAGGGGACCAGGATGCCCCGGTCGTCGTCCAACAGCTCCTGGGCGTACCAGTACGGCGTCGAGATCACGGCCTTGCCGCACGCCACGGCGTACGCCAGCGTCCCGGAGGATATCTGGTCCTCGTTCAGATACGGCGTTACGTAAACGTCCGCTGCCCGTAGGTACGTCACCAGCTCGTCCTGTGAGACGTAGCGGTTGACGAAGCGGACGTGGTCGCGCAAGCCCAGCCGGTCGACGGCGCGCTGCAGCGAGTTGCGGTACGCCTCGCCGTAGCGTTTTCTTATCGTAGGGTGAGTGGCGCCCAGGATTATGTACAGCGAGTCGGGGAACTGCGGCAGGACGTCGGCCATGGCGCGCACCGCGAATTGGAGGCCCTTGCGGGGGGTGATAAAGCCGAAGGTTAACAGGACCTGCCGCCCCGCCGCGCCCACCGTCTTCTTGAACGGCGCCGAGCCGCCGAACGGGACGTCGGGCGTGCCGTGGTGTATGACGTGGACTTTGTCCTCGCGCACGCGGTAGCGGTCCGTCAGGAACTCGGCCGCCTTTTGGGCGTGCACCGCCAACGCGGCCGACGCGGCGCACACCGCTCGCAGTATTCCGCGCTGGTCGGGCTTCGGCTCGGCCGGGACGGTGTGAAGGGTGGTGACGACGGGCTTTTGGAGTCGCTCCAGGAAGTGAAGGACGTGGCGGCCGGCGCGGCCGCCGAAGATGCCGTACTCGTGCTGGAGCGAGACGACGGCCGCGGCCGAGTTGTTGACCACCTCCGCCGCGGCGGCGTAGTCTTCGAGCCTCGAGGCGCGGACGACGGCGCGTACTTCAGGCCCGTAAGGCTGGCGCCGCCGCCGCTCGCTCATGGCGACGACCGCGACGCTGCCGCCCGCGCCCAGCTTCTCGCTCCGCCCCTTCGCCAGCGCGGACGCCAAATCGTAGGCGAAGGTCGCCAGGCCGCAGAGACGGGGCGGGTACGTCGATACTATGTACAACCCCGGAGAAGAAGTCATAAGCCCCCCGGCGTTAACCTAAACCTTGCAGCTCAGGAGGTAGCTCAGCACGTCGTCGAAATCGGCGGTGGCCAGCGCCACCACCGTGTCCGCGGCGCCGTAGTAGACGCGGAGCTCGCGCGTCTCCTCGTCCAGCACGGTGCCGCACGGGAAGACCACCCCCGGGACATCGCCGATCATCTCGTAGTAGGTGTGGGGCCCGAAGACCCAGTCCTCGCTGCGGCGGACGACGCGCCACGGCTCGTCGAGGTCGAGCAGCGCCAGGCCGGTGCGGTACAAGCTGCCGGAAGCCGTGCGCCGCACGCCGTGGTAGATGACGAACCATCCCTCGGGCGTCTCGAGCGGCGGCGGCCCCAGGCCTACGCGGTGGAGGTCCCACGAGGCCGGCCTCGTCGTCAACAGCAGGCGATGGTCGCCCCAGTACTCCAGGTCGGGCGAGAACGATATCCACATGTGGGCTTCGCCGCGGATGATGGGGCGGTGGATGAGCGCGAAGCGGCCGTTTATCTTGCGCGGAAAAAGCGACGCGTCCTTGTCCTCCGGCGGCAGCAGGCGGCCGTAGCGCGTGAAGGTCTTGAAGTCGGCGGTGGTGGCGAGCGAGACCACGGTCTCGTCGCGGATGAACGAGGTGTACGCCACGGCGTACTCGCCCAGCGGCTCGAGCCACACGACGCGCGGGTCCTCGACGCCGTAGTGCTGCTCGTCGTAGGCCGGGTCGGCGACCAGCGCCGGCTCCGCGTCCACCCGCCACTTCGTCTTGCCGTCGGCGCTGCGGGCGACGGCGAGGTGGGAGAAGCCGCGCAGGTCCTCCACCCGCACCAGCAATAGCGTCTCGCCGTCGACGAGGGCGGCGCCCGGGTTGAAGACGGCGTGGGCCCGGTAGGGCCAATTCTCCGCGGTGAGTACCGGGTTCTTCTCGTAGCGTTGGAAGAGAACGTCGGCGGTGAACTCGCGGCCTTTTTCGGCGTCCGTCATTGCGGCCTCCTGGCCGGGCGACGTCCGCCCCGGCCCTCGTAAATATATCCTATAAAGGCCGTGAAATCAAACGGTTAAAAAGGGCCGACGCGAAGGCCGGCCCGTATATTTATCAGGAGACAAGGGGCGTTAACCACGGGCTTTAGCCCGCGGCTTACCCTTGTCTAACGGAACAACGCCTTCACGCGGCCGAAGGATGCGGGGGAGACGGCGGGCGGCGACCAGCGGAAGTACTGTATCCGAGAATTACTCGTGTCGCAGACGTAAATGCGTTTTTGGTTCGGCGTTACCGCAAGCGATAAAGGAAAGTTGAATTCGCCGTTGCCTCGCCCGTACGAGCCGAATTCCCCGAGGAAACTCCCCGTAGGCGTGAAGTATTGTACGCGGCAACCCAAGGCTTCGACAACGAAAACCGTGCCGTCGGAAACGACGTCTACCCCGGCGGGTTTGTTGAATTGCCCGGGTCCGGTGCCAAACGAACCCCATTTACCGAGGAAACTACCTTCGGCGGTAAAATACTGGATCCGTTCGTTACCCCAGTCCGCGACGTAGACGTTCCCGTTAGCGGCAACGGCAACGTCATTGGGATAGATAAACTCGCCGTTTCCGGAACCGTGGCGGCCCCACTCACCTAATAAGGAGCCCGAAGGCGTATAATAATGAATCATACCTGCGTCGACGACGGCGTAAATATTACCGTTGGGGGCAACGTCAACCGCACGGACATAGTTGCAGCGCCATTTCCCTAGAAAACTACCTTTTGGCGTAAAGTATTGGATGCGGAGGTTATAAAGGTCCGGCACATAAACGTACCCGTTAGCGGCGACATCAAGTCCACACGGTTGTCTGAACTCGCCGTTTCCAAAGCCTTCCTTACCCCATTTGCCGAGGAAACTCCCGGTAAGCGTGAAGTATTGGACTCGGTGCGCCTTAGTGTCCGCTACGTAGACGATACCGTTCGGCGCTAACGCCACACCGGTGACCCAGGTAAACTCGCCGTTCCCGGAGCCGCTGCGGCCCCACTTCCCCTCGTACACCCACTCGCCCCAGGCGCACATGGCCGCCAGCGCCGTCAGCGCCGCGGCAACCGCTAATCCGGACATTAACTTTTTCATCGCTAGCCCTCCTATCGTAGCAGCGCCTTCACCCGGTCCAACGTTATTCCGTACTAACGAACTACGACCATCCGCTTCGCCGCGGCCTTACCGCCGGCCTCCAGGCGATACGTATACACGCCGGGCGCGAACGACGACAAGTCAACCTCGACCTCGTTACCGCCGGCCTTGGCCGACACGACGCGGGAGGCGACCTTACGGCCCGCCAGGTCGTAGAGAGCGAGCGTCGCGTCGCAGGCCGCGGGAACGGAGAACGCGATAGTTGTGGCCGCGCGAGCGGGATTGGGAACGTTCTGGTCGAGTGCGAAGGAGGCCTTGCGTCCCGCCGTGCACTCCACCGGCCCGTGGAGCTCGGCGGGACCCGCGAGCGGCACGACTTCCAACCAGTATCGATACGGCGTCCCCGGAATTACGTCCGCGTCGAGGTAGCGATACGGCGAGCGGCCGGTGATGAGGGCCTCGTTAATCTTAACCCGTCCGGCGGCGGCCGAGGGGTATTCGGTTTCGCGCAGGAGGTTGAAGCCCGCGACGGCCACCGAGACTCCCCAGCGTAGCGCGACGGCGCCCCGACGCGGGGCCGCGCCGAAATCCTCAACGTCTATGCCGATATCGCACCTGTTCAAGAATAGTTTGTTACGGCCGCCGGTGGGGTTGCTGGGTAAAGCATTGCAACCGACCACGACGTCCGGGTAGCGGTCGGCGTCGACGTCGCCGACCCGGGCGTCAAAAATAGCGTAAGGGCTTCCCGCGCGGTAAACCCACGAGGGGTTTCTCGGCAACGCCGCGCCGTTACCGAAATAGCCGATTACGCCGAAGTCAGCTTGTATAAGGTCCAAAAGGCCGTCGGCGTCGGCGTCCACCAGGCACGAGGCGAAGCAGTACGTATAGACATCGGATTCCCAGCTCGGCTTCTTGGGTAAAACGCCCCGGTTCGAATAGTAGATGTCGGCGTAGGGGTCGTTTCCCGTCCCGCGCCCAAAAATGCCCTTGACCAGGTCGAGCCAGCCGTCGTCGTTGACGTCGCCCCAGGCCAGCGCGTGACACCGCCCCGCGGGCGGGTCGTTCTTCCAATAATGGGTTTTGGCGAGGGACCCGTTGTTGTTCCTGAATAAGTAGACGAACCCCTCCGCCACGCCTACCGAAGGGGACGTACCGCCCGCCAGATCCATGTCGCCGTCGCCGTCGGCGTCGCCCCAGGCCACGTAGCGGGCCTTGTCGTAATTTGTGGTCCACGACGGCGTCTTCTCCAATGTACCGCCGTTGTTCTTGAAGACGTAGAACCACTGCGCCAACGAATCCGCCACCGCCAACTCGAGATAGCCGTCGTTGTCGACGTCACCCCAGGCGAAACACTCGGGCCATCCCCCGGGCTCCGACGTGCTCCACGACGGCGTGCGCTCCAGGCCGGAGCCGGTGTTCTTGTAGACCTTTATAAAAGCGTCGCCGCCTATGGCAACGTCGACGTCGCCGTCGGCGTCGTAGTCAGCCTCCTTTACGGTCCAGGTATTCACGCGCGCGGTCGACAACCACGACGGCGTCTTCTCCAGCGCGCCGCCGCGGTTGAAATAAATCACGTCGCGGTTGTCGGTCTGGCTCCGCGTCTCGTTGCCGGCAAAGAAGTCGAGCCGGTTCGACCACTTATAATCTACCTTTACGCCGGCGCCTTCCGCGGGCGCCTCTTTGAGCGAAAACCAGCCGGCGCGGGAGTCAAAACAGTAGTCGCCGCGCGGTACTTTCTTTCCGTCAACCCTTATAGCGGTGATCGTCAGGGCCGGGTAGTGTTTAAGGTAAAACACGTGTCTCTTACCGTTTCCCGTACTCCGTTCGCCCGTGGTATTTCGCCACCCGTCGCCGTTGAAGTCGGCCAAGGCGATATCATTCGTTGCCCTTTCGTCGGCGCTCTCCCAGTCGGGCGTTTGCCCGAAGGGTGGTTCGCCCCAGGCATAAAAAGCCGCCAGCGCGGCGAGCGCCGCGGCCGCAGTTATGGCGAGCTTATTCATTTCCCTGAACCTCCTCGGACAAGGGCCGTTAACAAGGGGCTTAAGCCCCTTGTCCGCGCCGAGCGACTAGCCGGTCGCCCCTACCTAAACAGCGCTTTCACCCGGCCCAGCGATTCGGGGACGACGGCCGGGTCGGAACGGCGGAAGTATTGGACGCGGTTGTTCAAATAATCGGCTACGTAGGCGCGTTTACCCGAGGGCAAAACGAAAACGTCGTTGGGGGCGTTAAGTTCGCCTTTGCCGCTCCCCTCCTTGCCCCATTTTCCGAGGAAGGACCCGGTCGCGGTGAAGAACTGGACGCGGTGGTTTCCCTGGTCCGCGACGAACACGTAACCGCCCGGACCTATGTCCACGCCCTGCGGGAATTCGAACTGGCCGTTACCCGTTCCTTTCGTACCCCATTTACCGAGGAACGAGCCGCTCGAGGTGAAGTATTGGATGCGGTCGTTACGATAGTCGGCCACGTAAACGTTGCCGTTGGCGGCGACCGCTATTCCGGTGGGCGAATTGAATTGGCCGGCGCCCGTGCCGGACTCGCCCCATTTACCGAGGAAGGAACCCGTAGAGGTAAAGTACTGAACGCGGTGGTTGGGGGAATCGGCGACGTACACCGTACCGTCGGTTTTAAAGCCCAAGCCCCACGGCCCGTAGAATTGGCCGTCGCCCGTGCCGAACGACCCCCATTTGCCGAGGAAGGAACCGGTCGGCGTGAAGTACTGGACGCGGAAGTTCAATTTGTCGGAAACGTACACGTTGCCGTTAGGGGCGAGCTTCACGAATATGGGTTGGTCGAATTGGCCGTTGCCGGTACCATTTGTGCCCCACGTGCCGAGGAAGGAGCCGTTCCAGGTGAAATATTGAACGCGGTGGTTCAATCTGTCCGCCACGTAAACGTTGCCGTTACGCGCGCCGTCCAAGCCCGCGGGGTCATTGAACTCGCCGTTACCCGAACCTTTCTTACCCCACTTGCCTTCGTAAACGTACGGGCCCGAGGCCCAGGCGGCGGCCGCGAGGGCCGTAACCGCCGCGATAATTAAAAACATCTTCATCTCTTAACCTCCTATTTAAACAACGCCTTCACGCGGCCGAGCGAGGCGGGGGAGACGGGTACGCCGCAACGCGTGACGCACACGTCGTCGAATTCGAACTTTGCGGTCGCGGCCGGTACGTCGACGCGGAAATGGGCGCTGTCCTCGCCCGGCATGACTACCGCGAACGCCGCCTTCGTCCACTCGCCGCCGGCGCGACGGAGGACTTTGCTCTGGTCGCCCCAGAAGGCCGTCGCGGCGCCGTAACGGTAGTTGAGCTCGACCTTGTACGTCTCGCCTCTCTTCACCTGGACGGCCTTCAACGAGCCAGCCCGACCTCCGCCCTCGCCCTCGAACTTCATATACCAGTTGAGCACCTTGTACTTCCACTGCCAGCTCGACGACGGCTCGACATACCACCGGTACAAGCAACCGACCTTCTCGAAGTCCTCCCACAACACGACTTCCCGGGCAACCCCCGACGCCGCGGCGAACGCCAGCGCCGCGAAGACCATTACCGTTCTCATCGTTATACCCCCTATCTAAACAACGCCTTCCCGCGGCCAAGCGAGGCGGGGGAGACGGCGGCGCCGGACCACCGGAAGTACTGGACGCGGTGGTTCCCCGATTCGACGACGTATACCCGTTTCCCGTCCGCCGAGACGCGCACGTCCCACGGCGCGTAAAATTCTCCCTCGCCGCCCCCTCTCGCGCCCCATTTGCCGAGAAACGAGCCCGTGGCCGTGAAGTACTGGATTCGACAGTTATAACGGTCGGCGACGTAGACGTAGCCGTTGGGCGCCGCGTCCAACCCGTGGGCCTCGTCGAACTGGCCGTTGCCGGAACCCTTGGAGCCCCAACTCCCCAACAGCGAGCCGGTCGGCGTATAGTAATAAACGCGGTTCTGGGCCCACCACCCGGTGACGTAGACGTTGCCGTTCGGCGCCAGCGCCAGGCCGTCGGCCTTTACCCCCCACGACCCGAGCATCGACCCGCTCGAGGTATAATACGAGACGCGCTCGTCGCGAGCTTCGGCCACGTAAACCGTTCCCGCCGGCGCGACGCGGACGCCGAAGGCGGCCCCCGGTACCCGGCCTCGCACCTGCCACGTCCCGAGGAGTGAACCGGCGCGCGTGAAATACCCCACGTAGGCTTCGTACTGGACGTCGCCGCAGGTCACGTAGACGTTGCCGTTGGGCGCGACGCCGACGCCGCGCACCCGCGAGCCGGGCCAGGGCGCGGTCCACTTGCCGAGGAAAGAGCCGGTGGGCGTGAAACGCTGGACGCGGCGGCCGAAGTGCTCGGTGACGTATACGTCGCCGGCGGGCGCGACGGCGACGCCCCACGGGAAATTGAACTCGCCGTCGCCGGACCCCAACCGGCCCCACTGGCCGTCGTACACCCAGCCGCCGAAAGCGTAAAAGGCCGCCAGCGCCGTCAGCGCCGCGGCCGTCGTTATCGTCAGCTTTTTCATATCCCGAGCCTCCTCGCGTTACCCACGCTCGCCGTTTATTATAGGACGCGCTGCGCGTGATTACAACGGAAAAGGCCGACCTCAAGGTCGGCCCACTCGTTTCCATTTGTATGGAGATTTACTTGAACAACGCCTTCACGCGGCCCAGCGACGTGGGCGCGACGGCGACGCCGGAAAGGCGGAAATACTGGACCCGGAAGTTGTTGCAATCGGCGACGTAAATCCGCGTACCGTTTGGGGAAAAGGCGAGGCCCCGAGGGTTCTTAAACATGCCGTTGCAGGACCCCGATATGCCAAACTTACCCAGGAAGGAACCCGTCGAGGTGAAGTATTGGACGCGGTCCGCGCCGGAGACATAGACGTCGCCGTTAGGCGCGACGGCCAAACCCCGAGGTGCAATAAATTGCCCGTTACCGCGTCCGAACGAGCCTCACTTACCGACAAAGGAGCCGTTCGCGGTAAAATATTGGACGCAGTGGTCCCACGAGTCGGCGACATATACGTTCCCGTTGGCCGCCACGGCTACGGCATAGGGGCCCTTAAGCGTACCTCCCGAGTTCCATTTACCGAGGAACTCGCCTTTGCCGGTGAAGTATTGTACGCGGTGATTCTGGGTATCGGCAACGTAGACGTTACCGTTTGGCGCGATGGCTATCGCTCCGGGATACCGTAATTGACCCTCGCCCGTACCCCGCTCGCCCCATACCGTTATCAAGGAGCCGGACGGCGTAAAGCATTGGATGCGGTGGTTCCACGTCTCGACTACGTAAACGCGGCTGGCGCCGTTTATTGCCACGCCGGAGGGGTGGTCGAACTTACTTTTACTTTTACCCCAGGAACCCCATCGGCCGAGGTACGAACCGGTAGCGTTGAAGTATTGGATACAGTTGTATCCGGAATCGACGACGAAAACGTTTCCGTTGGGAGCGACGGCGACGTCCGGGACGAAACTGAACTGGCCGTTACCGGAGCCGTGCGTTCCCCACTGGCCCTCGTATACCCAGTCGCCGGAAGCGCAAACGGCCGCCAGCGCGCCCAGCGCCGCGGCCGTCGTTATCGCGAGCTTCTTCATTTCCCTTTACCTCCTCGAGTTACTTACTGCCCTCTGAGAATAAATATAACAGAGAATACCGAACGGCACCACCCAAAAGGGCCGACCCGAAGGCCGGCCGCTACGTGCACCGAGGCCTCGGCGTTCACGCCGAGGTCCCTCAGCGGCCCGCGGCCTACAACGCCGCGTTCACGCGGCGCGACGACCGGGCCGACCCGAAGGCCGGCGCCAACGGTCGCGCTACGGCGCCTCCTCCTCGAGCGGCGCGGCGCCCCCTGTCTCGAACAGCGGCGCCCCCAGCTCCGCCGACGATAGTACCGCGTCCACCGTCAGCTCCCCCGCGGCGCCTCCCGCCACCAGCGACGCCAGCGTCGTATCCGTTTCCCAGGCGCGGCGGAAGCGATACAGGCCGTTGCGGACGTCCTTCTCCTGCGTCGCCCTGTCGGCCGAGGCCGCTCGCTCGCGCACCGCCTCGTCGTTGGTCGCGAACTCGTCGTCGGCCGTGGCCTCGCCGTATTGCGCGCTCAGCGCCGCCTCCCAGTCGTGGAACGTCTCGAGCGTCGGCTCCGCGGCGGAGATGACGCCCGCGGCCAGCGTTTCGCCGTCGGGCTCGAGCCAATACCACCGCTGCGCCGGGTGGCCGGCGTACTCGTCCACGTAAACCATGAAGTGGTTCTCGCCGAGCTCGAGTTCCTCGAGAGGTTCGCCCGCCGCGGCCAGGACCTCGTCGCGCGTGTCGCCCCAATCGGCCAGGCCGAAGTCGGCGGCCTGGGCCGAGCAGGCGAACGATATCATTGCCAAAGCTATCAACCTTTTCACGGCTTCTTGTCCTCCATTTCTCGGCGCGCCTGCGCCAGCGCCTTCTCGATAAAGTCGTCCTTGGCCTCGGTGTAGCCGGGGCGGTCGTCGCGGAAGCGCGCCGCCAGCTCGCGTTTGAGCCGGTCGTACGCGGCGGCGACGTCGGCGCGGCTGCGTAAGTAATCGCGGAAAAGGGTGTGCCGGTCCCAGCACGCGCTCGGGTACTGCATCAGGTGGACGTGGTATCCTCGACCCTCGGCCGGATGTTTGCCCAGGCAGTAGTACCACTCTTTTTCCTCCTCCGGCTGCGGCGTGACGTCGGCGTAGCCGATTTCGGCGAGCGCTCCCAGACAATGCTCCGCGGAGGCGGCGTCGGCGACGCCGGCCATTATGTCCACGATCGGCTTGGCGGCCAGGCCCGGGACCGCGGTGCTGCCGATGTGCGCGATGCGCCGGATGATGTGCCCTACCGCCTTCGTGACCCGGTCCATCTCCTCCTCGTAGAAATAGGGCCACCGCAGGTCGTAGTCGACTATGACGACGGAGCCGTTCATTTAGCTCTAACTCCTCGGCCTCGGGTCATCTTTACTCCAACGCCGCGGCGAGTTGCTTTTGCCACATTCCGAAATACCATTCCATGCGTTCCGGCTTCGGTTGCCTTACGTATTCATCGGAACGCGCGTCGATATCCACGCGAGTTTTTATCTTATCTTCGTCAACAGTACCGAACCGGTCAACCGGGACGATAATATCGGTACGGCCGTTTGTAAACTCGTACCCTTGCGAGAGTGAACCGAGGACGTATCTAACAAACTCGAAGTCGGCCGACCCGTAATAGCCACGGGCCGCGTCTTCCGCCGCGGGCCGCCGCAAGATGATCGTAGGAATTTTTGCGCAGTATTCGTCGTACGGCCATTTCTCGTTAACGCCTACGATTGCATGGGCGCACGTGAACTCGTAAGGGTAACGTTCCCCGAAAGTTCCTTTTAAGTCAAATGGTTCGCAACGGAATTTGGATTCTTTGTAATCCGAGTAAACCTCCATACCGGCCCGGGCGTTCCCGACAATTTCCTCGAGCGTAGGCAAAGGCCCGGGACTTACGTACGCGATATATACGTAGGCGGCGACGTCGCCCTCTATCGTGCATAACGGGATTTGGCCTTCCAGTAAGCGGACGTCGAACGCCGTCAGATGATCGAAAGCCGAGTTTTTTATCGTCCAAGACGGCAACAACGCTTCTAACTCCGCGCGTACCGCCGGCCTTATCTCCTCCGGGTCCAGGTAGTAATTATCCGGGTCGCTTTTCGTCTCGGTGGCCAACGCCCCCGCCGCCCCCAAGGCCGTGGCGGCGAGAGCGACGACGTATATAATCTTCCTAATCATATCTC
>JAUWLW010000017.1 GCA_030613505.1 Candidatus Zixiibacteriota bacterium | reverse complement strand
AGGAGCGCGTCTCGGACGCCGAGGCCGAGGAGCTCTCGCGCCGCATCGCCGAGACCATCGAGAAGGAGCTGGAGTACCCCGGCAAGATAAAGGTGGTCGTCATCCGCGAGACCCGCGCCGTCGACTACGCCAAATAACGCTAACCACTTAAAAATAAAGCCGGCCCCAGGGCCGGCTTTTTGATTTCCGGGTAAGAGCCGTTATTATTTAAAAATCGTTTTTATTTTACCCAGCGACGTCGGTTTTACGTTGGGTTCGGTGTACCAAAGGTAGGAATAAGTTACGTTACCCTTACCGGGAACGTATACTTCGCCTAGAAACCACGCTGCTGAATCGGATACCGAGGAAGCTTTAAAGAAACCTCTCGTTTTCGGTAACGCAATTTCGTGCCATACTCCCGATTCATATTTAAAACCCCGTGCCGGGCCGCTTCCGCTACTTAAGCAAGCCCATCCAATATTACGGTCGTAAAACGATATGGCCTCGGCATAGTAACCTGGTGGGTAGTTTAATGATATCCGCCAACTCGAGCCGTCGTAATGGTAAACGCCCCCCCTTCCCGTTCCCCACCCGTCGTCCGGCGCGGTGAACTCGAGGCGATATATGGCGGGGCCCGGTACGAATTCCCAACGGCCATTTACGTAGTGGCCTTGGCCGTTAGAGCCGCTGACCCAACCCTCGTTCTCGTTTACGAAGCACACCCCGCTCGGTTTTTGTAGTTGGCGCGGGAACGGGTCGGGGATTTCCACCCATACACCTTTTTTATATCTTAAAAACCGTACCGGGTCCCTGAACAGACACCAAACGTCTTCGGCCGCCGCCACGCTCATCCCAACGGGCGTTCCTTCGTACCCGGGGGGCTTGGAGTAGGGGTTTTCTACCTCGTCCCAACTGCCGTTGCCCCAGGTGCGGGCGGTATAGAACAATCTATGCAGGCCGCCGTGCCCGCCGCATAACCAACCGTAACCGTTGGGCAGAAGCGATATGTCGCCGGCGTACCCCTGGAACATCCCGCCGAGGCGGGTCAGCGTCCACCGGCCGTCGCGGTATATGAGGAAGTTCTGGGGCCAAATCCTTTCCCGTATCGACGCGTAACCCAAATTTACGTTAGCGAATTCCATAAAAGCTACGTGCTTTTGCTGGGCGCCCTCCGGTAGCGGGACCTTCTTCCACGCGGCGTGGGCGTTGGAGAAATACGTCGCCGCAATAAATACCGCGGCTAATAACTTTCTTCCCTTCATTTAAATAACGTTTTTATTTTACCCAGCGAAGTAGGTTTTACGTTGGGTTCGGTGTGCCAGTGGTAAGAGTAATTTACGTAACCTTTCCCCGGTTCATATTCGCTGCCAACGAACCATGCTTCCGAAGGGGAAACCGAACAGGGGAAATCGGGTGGGGTTTCTTTGGGCGGTAATACCTCGTGCCATTTCCCGAACCCTAATTTGAATAATTTGCCTTTTTCGCCCGTGGTAAAACGCGCCCAACCGTTGTTGCGGTCGCAAAAAGAAATCGCGTGCGCGCTATATCCGGGTACCGTGAAAGCTACCCGCCAGCTCGAGCCGTCGTAATGGTAAACGCCCCCCGGTCCCGTTCCCCACCCGTCGTCCGGCGCGGTGAACTCGAGCCGGTATATGGCGGGGCCAGGTACGAATTCCCAACGGCCGTTTACGTAGTGGCCTTGGCCGTTCGAGCCGCAGACCCAACCCTCGTTCTCGTTTACGAAGCACACGCCGCTCGGTTTTTGTAGTTCGCGCGGGAACGGGTCGGGGATTTCCTCCCATACACCTTTTTTGTATTTCAAGAACCGTACCGGGTCCCTGAACAGACACCAAACGTCTTCGGCCGCCGCCACGCTCATCCCAACGGGCGTTCCTTCGTAACCGGGGGGCTTGGAGTAGGGGTTTTCTACCTCGTCCCAACCGCCGTTGCCCCAGGTGCGGGCGGTATAGAACAACCTATACAGGCCGCCGTGTCCGCCGCATAACCAACCGTAACCGTTGGGCAGAAGCGATATGTCGCCGGCGTAACCCTGGAACATCCCGCCGAGGCGCGTCAGCCGCCACCGGCCGTCCCGGTATATGAGGAAGTTCTGGGGCCAAATCCTTTCTTGTATTGACGCGTAACCCAGGTTGGCGTTAGCGAACTCCATAAAAGCTATGCCCTTTTGCTGCGCGCCTTCCGGTAGCGGTACCTTCTCCCACGCGGCGTGGGCGGGATTTACGGACGCGCCGAGCAAAAACACGATAACAATAATCCTAGTCCCCACGTATAAACCCCTGTAGATTAGTTAGCCGGTCGGTCCGACCTTTCTAATTTTACCAAAATTCCGTTTTACGTCAAGTTAATTAGCCTTCGGCCCAGCGCCGCGCCTCGCCCCATCCTTTCTTAGCTAATAGCCCCAACGCCGCCCGCACGACGCCCTCCGGCTCCAGGTTCCGCAGGCATGGGCTCGCGCGGTCCTCTCCCGCTTGCGGGCAGGGGTCCGGGCCGTGTTTGAAGCACGGCGTGCACTCTTCCAGGCCGGGGCGCACGGCGTACCGCCCCTCCAGCGTTATGCAACGCGGATAGTACTTGGTCCGGACCGCGCCGGGGAAAGGGCCGTAGAGCGCGACCGTCGGGACCTCGAGCGCGCCGGCGAAGTGGACCAGCGACGAGTCCGGCCCGATGAGCAAGTCGAGCCGCGACAGGAAGGCCGCGGTATGGTTGATCGTGCGGAAGCGGCCGCACAGGTTGTCGACGTTCTCGAGCTTAACCGACGGCGAGAGCCTTCGGCCTACCGTTTTTCCCCAATCGCCCTCGGCGCCCAGCAAGAAGACGCGGGCGCCGGCGGCCCCCAGCGTCGCGGCCACGAGCAGGCTGCTCTCCAGCGGGTACGTCCTGATGGGGGACGACGCCCGGAGGTGAAGGCCCACCGTCGCGTCGCCCGCCTTGACCTTCAGCTCGTGGCGTAAAATGTTCTTGGCCTTGCGGGCGAGGGCCGGCTCGACGTCGTACGCCAGCCGCCGGTTCCCCACGTCGGCGACGCCGGCGTGCCGCGCCATAAGGTCGACGGCGTGAAGGCCGGCGTCTTCGCTCGTCTCGAGCGTCCCCTCGTAGAAGAGTTGATAGTCGTACGCGACGAGGTCCTTGAGTCTAACCGGGTACGTGAATATCCGCCGGACATAACGGTTACGCAATAGGACGCCGTGGTAGCGGCGGCCGCAGGCGACGGCCAGGCCCGCGTGCTTGTACCTCTCGTCCAGGTAGCGGAGCAGCGGCGTTAGGAAGAGCAGGTCGCCGAAGCCGCCGTTCCGGACCAGCAACAGCGAGCGGCCGTCCAGCGGCTGGCCCTCATATTTGTTGTAGTGACCGTCCGTGCCGGCGACGTCGACGGCGTCGCCGTGGGTGGTCAGGAGCTTCGCGACCGCCCGGTCCGGGAGGAGGACCGGCTCGCCCGGGGGTATCGTCGTGCGCCCCATGTGGGCGCTGCGTCTGAACGTTACGACCTTCATCGCGCGTCGGCGCCCCCGGAAGGATTCCATCCGTCGCGGGCGGCGGTTTTATTTTCCCAGTGAAAAGGCGCGGGTCAACGACGCACGGGCGGTTAATTGTGTTTAATTTATCGCGCAAGTGGTCAATAGGCGGTACGAAGGGCCCGGGGCGGGTTTTTTTTAACAAACTTCCTGCCGTTATGTTATATAGGGGGTGCGGCCGGCCGACGCCCCTCTCGTTCGCCGGGCCGCCTGGAAAGACCCCACGGTGGAAATACTTTTTATTGGAGATATCGTCGGCGCCCCCGGGCGGAGGCTCGTGAGTGAGCGGGCCGCGGCGCTGAAGGAAGAGTACGGCGCCTCGCTCGTCATAGCCAACGTCGAGAACGTCGCCGGCGGCGCGGGCGTGACCCCCGAGACGGTGGCGCAGATTACCCAGGCCGGCGTCGACGTCGCTACATCCGGCAACCACATCTTCGCGCACCGCGAGGCCGCCGACGCGATGGACGAGATGCCGACGCTTCTGCGGCCGCTCAACTATCCGCCCGGCGTGCCGGGGCGCGGCTGGCTCGTCGCGACGACGCCCGAGGGGCATAAGGTGGTTGTTATAAACGCCCAGGGCCGCGTCTTCATGGACGCGTTGGACTGCCCCTTCCGCGCCCTCGACGCGGCGCTCGACGTCTTGGCGAACCGGGCGAAGGTAATCGTGGTGGACTTCCACGCCGAGGCCACCTCCGAGAAGGAGGCCATGGCGCATTACCTCGACGGCCGCGTTACGGCCTTAATTGGAACCCACACCCACGTCCAGACCGCCGACGAGCGCGTTTCGCCCGACGGCACCGCGTACATAACCGACGTCGGCATGACCGGCCCGACGGGCGGCATAATCGGGACCGAGGCCGGGCCGGTCCTAAGGCGGTTCATATCGCGGATGCCGGCCCGCTTCAAGCCGGCGCGAGGTCCAGGGGTCCTCTCCGCGGCGGTAATTTCCGTCGAAGCCGAGACCGGCCGCGCGACGGCCATAAAGCGCGTGCTGGAACGCGAGGAATAAGATGGCGACGCCCGAGAGAGGTTACGGCGACGTCGAGCGCGTCCGCGAGGCCACCGACATCGTGGCCGTCATAGGCCAGTACGCGGCCCTTACGCCCGCGGGCGAAAACCTCAAGGGCCTCTGCCCCTTCCACGCCGACACCAAACCGTCGCTCACGGTATCGCCGGCTAAGCAGCTATACTACTGCTTCGGCTGCGGCGAGGGCGGCAACGCCTTCAGCTTCGTGATGAAGATGGAGGGCCTGACGTTCGGCGAAGCCCTCCGCGAGCTGGCCAAACGCGCCGGCATTCCGCTCCGGGCCGGGGGCCGAGCCACGCCGCAAGAGAAACGCCGCGAGCGCCTGGCCGCGGTTGTCGAGGAGGCGGCGCGGTTCTTCGAAGGTAACCTGCGCGCGTCGGACCCGTACGCCGACGCCGCTCGCCGCTACCTCCTCGAGCGCGGCCTGACCCAGGAGACGCTCGACGAGTGGCGGCTGGGCCTCGTCGCCGACAGCTGGGACTCCTTCCTCAAACACGCGGCGCGCGCCGGCTACGAGGCCGCGGAGCTGGGGGAAGCGGGTTTGGTGGTCCAGTCGAAGAGCGGCCCTGGTTACTACGACCGCTTCCGCGGCCGGATAATCTTCCCGATATGGAACGCGTCCGGCAGGGTCGTCGCGTTCGGCGGCCGGGCGCTGGGCGACGGCGAGCCCAAGTACCTCAACTCGCCCAATACCTCCTTATATAATAAAAGCACTACCCTTTACGGCCTATACCAGAACCGGGGCGCCGTCGCCCGGGCGGGAAGCTGCGTCGTCGTCGAAGGGTATATGGACCTGTTGGGCGTGCACCAGGCGGGCGTCAAGAACGTCGTCGCGACGTGCGGGACCGCGCTGGCGGAGGAGGCCGCGGCCATCTTGGCGCGCCACGCGACCGACTTCGTAATGCTTTTCGACGGCGACGACGCCGGCCTGCGCGCCACCCGGCGGGCGCTGGCGTCGCTCTTGGCCCGGGGCGCGCGGCGCGTCCGCGTCGGCGTCCTCGAGCCCGGGCAAGACCCGTTCGACGTGGCCGCGGAGGGCCCCGACGCGCTCGCGGCCGTGCTCGACGGCGCCGTTGACTGGCCCGCCTTCGTAGTCGAGCTCGCCCGGCGGGAGCACGCCGGCGACGCCGTCGGCGCGGAGCTGGCGGCCATCGGCGAGCTGCGCCCTCTACTGGCGGCCGTGCCTGAGGAGCTTGAAAGGTCGTACTGGCGGCGCCGCGCCGCGGACCTGTTGGGCATACCGGTGGATGCCGTAACGGCGCCGGCCAGGCCGGCTCGAGGGGCCGGCGACGTCCCACCCGCGGCGCCGCCCGAACACAACTTGCTGAGGATACTTATCCATTACCCGGCCGCGGCGGCCGAGTGCCTGGCCGAGATATCGCTGGAGGACGTCGTCGACGAGCAGGTCCAGCGGGTATTACGGGTGATGGCGAAGCTGGTTAAGAACGGCCCTTTTTCGACGGTGGAGCTTTTGGACGAACTGGACGCGGCCGACGCCGGCGTCGTCACGCGGCTCGCCATGGCCGAAAGCCGGGAGGAGGACGCCGCCCGGGCCGCGCGGCTGGCGGTCAAGGCGGTCAAGCAGCGCGCGCTGGCACGGCGTACCCGCGAGCTGAGGGAACGCATAGCGGCGAGCGGCGGCGAATACGACGACGCGGCGCAGGCCATAAAGGAGCTGGTCGAGGATAAGCGGCGCTACATCAAGCCGGAAGGCGGGGGGTAACAGGGTAGGCTCCCCCCGGCGCGAAAAAGCGGGTAAATATAATGTAAGCCGGCGGTGCGATTACCGCCGGAATTATGCTCAATAATCGCGGCGCAAAGCTCAATTATGCGATATTCAACGAAAGAAAACCAATTTTTAGTTAATATTCGGCCATTAAAGCTATAATAAACGAGCGAAAAGGTGGTTCGGGGGGGTTTTTACCTTCAACCGCGGTTGCGTTCTTTGACTGCGGGTCGGTTTTCCGCTATAATTAATAGGGGTTTTCGGCTTCAAGAAAGGGGGGAGCGAGATGGTACGACGTAGCGAGCCGCCGTTCAACGGGTGCCGGTACGTCGGCGATAGGCGGAAACGGCTCGTCCACGACCTCGACCGCGAGGCACGCGGCGTCCGCGGCTGCCGCATCCCGGACATCGTGCTTCCCGACGTCGTAACCTTCGAACCGGATACGCTGCGCGAGGCTTATCGCCGCGGCTTCGACTTTTGCCCGTCTTGTATCGGCGAGGAGTAAAACGTGCGGACAGAAGCCCTCGCGGCTCTTCGGGCCGCGGGGGCTCGTATAAATAAGGGGTTGTTTTGCCCGGCTCGCGTATTACGAATCGGCTTTTCTCGGGCGACAATTTGACTCCATCTTTTTTTTCTGTTAAAATAAAGGATAAATCACCAACCTCGCTTTTGTAGGAGGATTGATGGCGACACGCCGTACCAAAATTGGAAAAGAAGGCCGTAAGGTCGTCGAGGGCCTGATTGAGAAAGGCCGCGAGCGCGGCCACCTCACCTACGAGGAGCTCAACGAGGCCCTTCCCGACAATATCGTCCTCTCGGACCAGATCGACGACATCCTCACGATGTTCAACGAGATGGAAATCGAGATCGTCGACGGCTCCAAGGCGGGGGCTTCCGACAAGCAGGCCGAGAAAGAGGAGCGCTCCACCCAGACGGAGGGGTGGGTTGCGCCCGCTACCGGCCGCGTCGACGACCCGGTCCGTCTGTACCTCCGCGAGATGGGGCGTGTGCCGCTGCTCTCGCGCGAGGGCGAGGTCGCGCTGGCCAAGAAGATAGAGCGCGGCCACCAAAAAGCGCGCCGCGGCGCGTTCTACCTCTACCTCATATTCGACGAGATCGAGGCGCTGACCAAGCGCGTCAAAGAGGGCCGCGTCAAGATGGAGGGGATCCTCGTCGTCAATACCGAGGGGCGCCTCCCGCTGTGGAGGCAGCGCGAGTTGTCGATCCAAATCGTCAAAAGCAGCGAGAAAGTGGCCGGGGCCAAGCGCGAGCTCGACCGCGTCTTCGGCCGTCTGGCGCGCTGCAAGACCGGTTCCGCGGCCTACCACCGCAACAAGGACCTTATCAACCAAATTAAGCGCACCGTCGTCGCGATACTGGAAGATTGTCACTTCAGCACCAGCCAGGTCGATGAATTTGCGTGTCAGGCCGAGGCGTTCCGCGACCACATCCTGGAGCACCTGAAGGCCATAGAGAACACCGAGGACCACCTCCGCATGAGCCGCAGCGAGATAGCGGCGCTGTGCCGGGAGCTTAAAGCCAGGGGCCCGCGCGCCGTCAAGCTGCCGCGGGGCAAGAAGTACACCCCGCAGGCTTTCGCCGAGGGCGAGCGCGAGATCAATAACTGCCTCCGCCGCGTCCGCCGCCTCGAGCAGAAGATCAAGATGAACCACCGCGAGTTCCTCGACATCGTGCGCCAGATCAAGGCCGGCCAGCGCGAGGCCTACGACGCCAAGATGAGCCTGGTCAAGGCCAACGTGCGGCTCGTCGTCTCCATCGCCAAGAAGTACACCAACGGCGGCCTGCAGTTCCTGGACCTCATCCAGGAGGGCAACATAGGCCTCATGCGCGCCGTCGACAAGTTCGACTACAAGAAGGGTTACAAGTTCTCGACCTACGCCACGTGGTGGATCCGCCAGGCCATAACGCGGGCCATCGCCGACCAGGCGCGCACCATCCGCATCCCGGTGCATATGATCGAGGCCATCGGCAAGGTGGTGCGGGCGTCGCGGCAGCTCATCCAGGAGTACGGCCGCGAACCGCTCCCCGAGGAGATAGCGGCCAAGATGCAGATGAGCGTGGAGAAGGTCCGCCGCGTCCTCAAGATAGCGCAGGAGCCCATCAGCCTCGAGACCCCCATCGGCGAGGAGGAGGACAGCCACCTCGGCGACTTCATCGAGGACAAGTCCGTCATCAGCCCCGCTCGAGCCGCGGCCTACGCCCTCCTGCGCGAGCAGATGGAGGACGTCCTCTCGACGCTGTCGAAGCGCGAGGAGCGCGTCCTGCGCTACCGCTTCGGCCTGGGCGACGGCATCACCCGCACGCTGGACGAGGTGGGCGCGGTCTTCAACGTCACCCGCGAGCGCGTCCGCCAGATTGAGGCCAAAGCGCTGCGCAAGCTCCGCCACCCCACCCGCGCCAAACGCGTAAAGGCGTTCCTCGAGCTTTAACCCTTAAAAGATTCGGTAATGAAAAAGCCGGCCCCAAGGCCGGCGTTTATTTTAAGCCGTTTGCTTTACATTATCGCAAAGTAGATTAAGTAAGAAAAATAATAAAAACTGATTATAAATGCGGATAATAAAAATCGGCAAAACGGTTTATATCTTTCATTAAGTAACTGGGGGAATGATTGCAAGGTAATTCTCCAACGCCTATTTCTTTTTTAAAACAAGAGCAAGGTAAAGAAATACCGTCGCCGTTTCCGAGTATCGAAGCAGCACCGCCGGCGTAATGGGTTTTAGCCCTGGTTAGAATGCAAGCCAATCTTGCTCTAGTTAAACCGACATAAAATAGCCTCCTTTGCTCTTCCATATACGAAGTAGAGATTAAAGCTTTTTTATTCGGTATTATTTGTTCCTCTAAGCCTGGTATAAAAACAATACCGCCATCTAAACCTTTCGAACCGTGAATCGTTAATACTTTTACTCGGTTCTTTTCGTCGTTTTGTAAAGCGTCATTTTCTACCGTAACTTCGCCGGGCCTCTGTAAAATACGGACCTTTTCCGCTTCGGAATAAGCGGATAAGTATTCAAGCAATTCAGATAGTAGAAAGTCAAATGGTATTTTGGATAGGAGGTTATTCCAATCGTTTAACGGCGGGGATTCCGTTAGCTCTTTGTATCGAATATGGCTAATAATATCTTCTAAGGAAGGGGCGCGATTTTTGACTGTGTCGTTAAGTTCCCACTCAAAAACTTTATCTAAGATACCTAATATCGCCGTTATACGTTTTCTTTTAGCTGGTTGCACATTTTTAATATCCGCGATATTCGATAAACCTTCCCGAAAGGTAATACCCTTATCTAAGCAATAGTCTACTATATTTGAAATCGTCTTAACGCCTATGCCCTTAGTTAAATGGAGAAGCGCCCTCAAAGCGAACGTATCTTCTCTTTTATTTTTATAAGCTTCTAATAACCTAACCAAATAATAGACGACCTTGACTTCGTATTTTTCGTCTTCGGATTTTTCCGGTAATTCGTATTCAACACTGTATTTTTCAAGGGCGTCTTTTAGGGGTTTTAATTGTACTAACGCTGGGTTTTTCCAAGTTAATAATATTAATATTTCTTTGTCCCTACCTCCGTACCCTTGGTCTAATAGGGACTTAGAAGTTTGCGCGATAGCTTCGTATTCGCGCGCAGGGGAGGAAAATAACAATGAATAAACTACACCGGTTAATTCTGGAACCGCTTCGCCGTATATAAATTTTATTTCTTTATTTTCCCGGCTTTGTATTTTAGTTATTATATTTTCAGCGCATTCTAGGACCTGTGGAGTGCACCGGAAACAGTACTTAAGTACGTAGCTATTTAAAGGCGAGTATTTCTTTTCGAAATCTTTTAAACCCCGGGGGTCGGCGTTTCTCAAAGAATATATGCTTTGGTCATCATCTCCAGCTACCCATAAAGTATTAGAATGCGCGCTAAGTATTTTTAATAAAGCTTGGTCGCATTTATTTAAGTCTTGGTATTCGTCGACAATTATGTGTTCAATTATTCCCGGCCTAAGTACCCCCGGTACTTTTTCATACGCTTTTACGCATCTATGTATTACATCCCCAGGCAGAATAACTGAATAAAATCCGGTAAGCCTAGAATGCCAAATCCCGAACGCTTTTAACGCTCTATTCGTGGTATCTTCTGGAACGTTCGGGTCCTTCATCGTTTCCCATGCATCTTCGAATGTTTCCCTTAGCTTTTTTACATCGCCGGGAGTTTTATTAAGCCGATATCCTATTTCGCGGTCGAATATTTCCTTAGCCTCCCATGCGTCTAATATACGGTATGCGTCTTCTTCTATTTCTAATAATCCGCTCATCCTTAAAACCCTCAAAGCTAGAGAATGCAAAGTTAATATTCTTACGTTAGCCCCTTCTTCGCTTAGGTCATTTTTCTTACAATATTCTTCGATTTTTCTTTTTAAATCATTCCGCGCTGCCCTAGTAAACGTCAACAAATAAATATTATTTGGTGTCTCGCCGGTTTTTAACAAATGCACAACTCTTTTTTGTATAGTCCTTGTTTTCCCTGTACCTGGTCCCGCAATTACCCTAACGTATTTATTCATATCTTCGGCGGCTTGGTCTTGTTCTTGATTAGCTATTTCTTCGGCTTTTTCTTTTTCACCGTCTTTGACCGCGATACTCTCGACATTGAAGATCTCTTCCATTTTTACCCCTTTACTCTCCCCTGGCTTTAAATCCTCCGGTTTTATTAGTTATATTAACCGGTCGCGTTAACGGGTAAAGAATAAATTATTTACTTAATACCTAATTTTTTAGTAATCTTTCTCGCCTAGTTCGTTATCCTTTATTACTAAAAAATCGTAAAATTCATTACCCATAACTTTAGCGAAATCACCTAAGTTACCTAAAGTTAGTATCCTTGCCAAAGCCCGCGTGAGTTTTTCGAAGCCTATAATCATTTCCTTATTTATTTGGGCTATTATTTCGTCGACATCCTTAACCGAATCCTCCCTAGTCGCGCCTATTCTTTCCAATTTTTCTTCGGGGTCTGACCATAAACTTTCTTCTCTGAAAAGTAAGTTTAGGTTATAGTACCTCGAACCTATTCCGAATTCGGTTAGTATTCCGAGCAATCTTTTTATATATTCGTCATTTTTTATGTAATCAATATCTTTCTCGGCCGCTTCGCAACTTCGCGCGTAATCTTCAACTATTTTTAATGATAACACATCGTTTAGCAATAGGCCGATATCGTGCCCTTTTTTCCCATTTTATCGTAACGTTTTCCGTAGTAAACCCAGTCGTCATCCTTTTGGCTAATAAATAATATACATTTCAATAATCTCTCATAACCGTTTGAGATTAAGAGTAGGGGTATAAAATTTATATCGTTCGTTCCGTCTAAAAGTTGTATTTCCCGAAGCCCAATTTCGATTAAACTGCGGGCTATTAGCATTTCGCGGTCTATCGCGAATTTTTTATTTTGTATTATTGCCTCTCGATTTAACATAAATCTAACCCGCCGCAAGGCGCCGCGTCTCCTCCCACAGGCGGGCGGAGAAGTCGAGGGGGCTTTCGGGGCGGCCCGCGGCTACCCAGTCCGCGAAGGCCCGGGCCACGTCGGGCCACGGCTTGCGGACCATCCGCCGCGCCTCGAGCCAGGCCGCCACCTCCTCGGGGACGAGCTCCGTCGCCGCCGCGCCCAGGTTCCACTTCTTCAGCGCTTCGGCGTTGCACTTCTGCTCGTACTGGCCCGCCTCCGGGACGACGTAGAGCGGCTTGCCGAGGTGCAGGCACTCCGACAGCAGCGTGAAGCCCGCGCTCGTGACGACCGCCCGGGCCGTCCGCAAGTCCTCGACGAAGCCGGATTTCGAGAACGGTTTGACGGTAAGGTTCTCGGCGCGGACGTCGCGCTCCGAGCGCCGCGGGTACGCGACGAAGCGGTACGGCGCGAGCGCCTGGTGGCCGAAGAGCTGGTCCAGCGACTCGTCGCTGAAACTCGGCAGGTATACCAAAATGTGTTCGCCGTCCTCCGGCTCGGCGGCCAGTATTACTTCGCGAATTATGGGCGGGATGACGGTCTCGTTGGTGCGCTGCCAGTGGGAGCCGAGCGGGATGTCCGCCGGCGCGTAATAGTGGAAGACGACCTCTATCATGGGGTCGATCAGCAGCGGCCTCGGCGCCCGGCCCTGGAACGCGTAGTTGTGCGCGATGCCGATGACCGGCACCTCGTGCGACAACCCCCACCACGCCGTGAGGGGCTCGAAGTCCGAGATGACGAGGTCGTACGTGCCCTGTATCTCGGCGAAATCCTCGGCGAGCTCGATCGGTTTGAAGATCTCCAGGCTTTTGCCGAGGCTGATACGGCCCTCGTGGCGGATATAGCTCAGGCCGTGGAAGGCGCGGTAGGGCTCGAGCTCGGGCACACCCCTTTTAAGGCCCTCGCTCGTCGTCCCGGAGATGATGAGCTCTACGTCGACGCCGGCCTCGCGAAGCAGCGGGACGATGGCGTACGTCCGCGAGAGGTGGCCGTTGCCGGTGCCCTGCGTGCCGTATAGTACCTTCATATCAGCTCCCCGCGCCGGTCCAGAGGCGAGCCGCGAAGGCCGCGGGTTTCTCCCTTCGGCCGCCGGCGACCCAGGCCGCGAGCGCCTCCACGACGTCCGGGAACCGGCGCCGCACCGCCCGCGGCTTCTCGAGCCAGGAGGCGAGCTCGCGCGCGTCGAACGAGCGGGCCGTTTGGCCGAGGCGCCACCGCCGTAGCGCCTCGGCGTTGCACTGCTGCTCGTATTGGCGCGCTTCCGGGATCGAATATACCGCCTTACCCAGTTGCAGGCACTCCGACAGCAGCGTAAAACCGGCGGCCGTCACCACCGCCCGGGCGGAGGCCAAATCCTCCACGAAGCCGGCCGTTGAGAAAGGCTTGAACGTCAGGTTCGGCGAGCGGGGTTCGTATTCGGTCCTCTTGGGGTACGCGACGAAGCGGTACGGCGCGAGCGACTCGTGGCCGAAGAGCCGGTCCAGCGTTTCCTCGCTATAGCTCGCCATGTACACGAGGACGTGGTCGCCGCTTCGCGGCCGGGCCTCGAGCACTTCCGGCCGGATCACGGGCGGGATGGTCGTCGGCGCCGTCCGCCGCCAGTGCAGGCCGAAGGGGACATTGACCGGCGCGTAGTAGCGCATGATCCCCTCGGCCAGCAGATCCCGGACTTTGGCTCGCGGCGCCTTACCCCAAAAGGCGTACTGGTGCGCGATGCCGACGACCGGGACGCCGTTCGTCATTCCCCACCGCGCCGTCAGCGGCTCGAAGTCCGAGATGACGAGGTCGTAGGGGCCGCGGATCTTTTTGAAATCCTTCCGGAGCGCGAGAGGTTTGAAGGCTTTAATGGTTCCACGGTAAGAGACGCGGCCTTCGCGCCGCACGTACGTCAGGCCGTAGAACGCGCGGTAGGGCTCGATGGCGGCGAGGCCCGTCTTAAGACCCTCGCTCTGGCTGCCGGAGAAGACGAGGTCGACGTCGAAGCCCGCTTGCCGCAAGAGCGGGACTATCGCGCACGTTCGCGCGAAGTGGCCTTCCCCCATAGTAACGGCGCCGTAGAGGATCCTCATAACTTCCCCCGTGGCCTTACCCTTCGCCGAGGTACGCTTTGCGAACGCCGTCGTTCGCGCGCAGGTTGGCGCTGGTGTCGGCCAGCACGACGCTGCCCGTCTCCATGACGTACCCCCGCGAGGCGACCTCGAGCGCCATGGCCGCGTTCTGTTCTACCAGGAAGATGGTTATCCCCTCGGCGTTGACGCGTCGGATGGTCTCGAATATGGTCTCGACGTACTGCGGGGCCAGGCCCAGCGACGGCTCGTCCAACAGCAGCAGCCGCGGCGACGCCATAAGGCTCCGGGCGATGGCCAGCATCTGCTGCTCGCCGCCGGAGAGGGTCCCGCCGCGCTGGCCGCGCCGCTCCGCGAGGACCGGGAAGAGCTCGAAGACGTGCTGGAGGCGCCGCCGGCCGTCGCCCCCGCGCCGCGCAAACGCGCCCATCTCCAGATTCTCGGCCACCGACATCCGCGGGAAGATTCGCCGCCCCTCCGGCACCTGGACGATGCCGCGCGCGACGACTTTGTCCGGACGGAGCGAGGTGATGTCGTCGCCGTCGAAGTACTTGCGGCCGGCCTTCAGCTTCAGGATGCCCGATATCGTCATGAGTGTAGTGGACTTACCGGCGCCGTTGGCGCCGATGAGGCACACCACTTCGCCCTCGTCGACCTCGAGCGTCACGTGGCGCAGCGCCTCGATGGGGCCGTACGAGACGCTCGCGTCTTCCAGTTTAAAGAACGGTCCGTCGTTCACGTTTGCCGCCCCTCGGCGGCGCGGTTGAATTCGTCGACCAGCGCGACCAGCCGCTCCGCCCGTTCGCAGTTGGCGTACGTGACGCCGCGTGTAGTCTCGATTTTTACGCCGGGGCCGGAGCCGGTGACCCAGCCGCGCATCCCGCCGCCCATCCGTATCCCCGTCCCGCCGAAGCGCCACCACTTAATTTGGACCGGCTCCAGCGCGACGATTTCCCGGACCGCTATTTTCTTACGTAAGACGCCGTATCGGAGGACCACGTGCCGGCCGTCGAAGGTCACGACGAGACGGCGAAAATTGATCGCCGCGGCCACCAGGATCAATACTACAACCAACCCCATGGCGTACGAATAATACCTGCCGCTCCCCTCGCCCGGTGCGGCGACCATTAAGATTAAGATGACGGCCGCCAGCGCCGGCGGTATGAAGGCGTTCATTTTCGAAAAAACCGAGCTCCGAAACAGGGCCGTCGTCGCCATTCGTCCCCTGTCGCTGCTGTCTCTCATTCCGAGACGAACTTTTCCCCCACCGGTATCAAATACAACGGCAGATAATCGTCGCTCAGTTCCAGAATGTCGAGCACGTCGCCGTCGCGGAAGGCGCCGACGGGGCAAGCGCCGAGGCCGAGGGCCTCCGCCGTAAGCAGTATGTTCTGGCCTATGTGGCCCGCCTCGACCGTGCAGTAGCGCTCGGCCCGCCCGCGATACTTGATGGCGCTTATGGCCGGCTTCGCCACGACGATTATGATGCCGGGGGCGCGTTTGAGCGGCGCCTGGTCGAGGCCGGCGCGGGCGAGGTCGCGCCGGACGTCGCCGTCGACTACCTTCGCCAGGCCGTGGCGCCGCGGCTCGTAGCGCCACAGCGCGACGTCGTCGGCGTAGTAGAGGAACATCGGGTAGAGCGCCCCGGCCGAAGGCGCCGTGCGGAAGCCGCGTGCCGACGTTATCCCCTGGCCCGCCCAGAGTAGTTGACCTACCTCCGCGTCCGTCAATTTGCGCGAGCCGTAGGTTCGCGTCGAGCGCCGCGCGGCTATGGCCTCGGCGAGCGACAGGCCGCCCTCGCGGGACGGCTCGGGTAGTTCTTTGAAGTCGGCCGCCGGCGCCGGGTCGTCGCGGGGTGGCGCCGCACTTTCGGCCGTCGCCTTATCCTCCGATTTGCCCGCGCACCCCGCCGCCGAAGCTACCGCCGCGGCCGTCGCGATCAATAATAGCGCTCGCATTTTTTACGCCGCTCCTTTGCTCGTCTTCGTGCCGAGGTACGCTTCGATTACGCGCGGGTCGTTCTGGACTTCTTCCGGGCGGCCGGCGGCGATGGCCTCGCCGTGGTCCAACACGACGACGTGATCGCAGACGTTCATGACGAGCTTCACGTCGTGCTCGATTAAAAATACCGTGACGCCGGTATCGCGTATCTGGCGGATGAGGTCCAGGAGCTCGTTCTTCTCGGTGGGGTTGAGGCCGGCGGCGGGCTCGTCGAGGAGGAGCAGCTTGGGCTTCGAAACCAGCGCCCGGGCGATCTCGAGGCGTCGCTGCAGGCCGTAGGGGAGCGCGCCCGCCTTCCACTCCTCCTTCCCCTCCAGCGCGACGAACTTAATGGCCGCGAGCGCCGCCTCCTGCACGCGGCCCTCGTCGCGGCGGTAGCGCGGCGTCAGGAATACCGCGTCCGCCACGCCCACGCGCGACATCCGGTGGCCGCCCACCTCGACGTTCTCCAGGCTCGTCATCTCGTCGAAGAGGTTGATGCTCTGGAAGGTGCGGTAGAGGCCGCGGTCCGCGATCTGGTCCGGGCGGACGCCGCCCTTGGGCGCGAAGACGACCGCCACGACGGTGAAGGTTAGCGCGACGCCGAGCGACGCGGCGCCCGCGCCGGCCAGCGTGAACAGGTACCGTTCGCCGAGGACGAAGGCCGCGACGGTGCAGAGCAGCGCCGCGACGGAGAGGAACGGCAGCCACCGCGCGCGCCTCTTGGCGCGGGCGATGACCTTGCCCCGGTAGCGTACGCTGCCGGCGGTGGGCGGATAGATGCCCGTGATGGCGTTGAAGAGCGTCGTCTTGCCGGCGCCGTTGGGGCCTATTAAGCCTATTATCTCGCCCTCGGCGATGGCGAGACTCACGTTCTTGAGGGCGGCGAGGCCGCCGAAGTTCTTGCTCAAGTTCTCGACTGTCAGCAGCTCGGCCATTTACTCCGGTAGCTTTATCAATTCGGTCCTTATGGGTTGGCCTGAATATTTCACCGGGTCGACGCCGAAGTATTTGAACGTTGCCGGCGCGACGTCCATGAGGTCGTCGCAGCGCGAGGCGAACGCTTCGTGTCCCGGGCCGGCGACCAGCAGCGGGACCGGGTTCTTGGTGTGCGAGCGCGTCGACAGGTCCTCGACGTTGCCGTGGTCGCTCGTCAGTATCAACAGGTAGCGCTCAAGGTCGTAATAATTTAGCACGGCGCCCAACGCGGCGTCAACATCCTCCAGGTAGCGAACCGCGCGCCCCATATTTTGGCGGTGGCCCGCGAAGTCGGTGAGGAAGTACTCGTAGAGGGTGAAGTCGTGCGCGAGGGCGATGCGGGCGAGCGCTTCGCCGGCTCGAGCGGGCGTCATCAACGTCGCGTCGTCGCCGCGCCGCCGCGCGTACCGCCCGGTGAGGTCGAAGTACACGGCCTGGCCGCGGTTGAACATCGCCGTGTCGCGGAAGCAGCCCTCGCCGTAGTACGCCATGGCCGACGTGCACGACATCGGCGCCTCGCCCGCGACGTAGCGCGGGATGGAGGTAGTGGTGTAGGCGTTGGCGAAGGTGGCCTTCATGCCGGCGCGGCACAGGACCGGGATAAGGCCGTGCTTGTACAGCACGCTCTTGAGGAGGCGGTTGGGCCGGGCCTCCTTGTGGCGGCCTATGAGCTTGGCCGCGTTTACGCCGGTGAAGAGGGCCGTCTGGCCGGTGGCCGACTGGGGCAGGCCGGGGACGCCCAGCGTGGCGTCGAGCGGCACGAGCGTCGCCCGCTCGCCGTGCACGCCCTCGCGCCAGCGCGCCATGTCTATGGAACCAACTAAGCTCTCGAGATGGGGCAGTCGCGCGACGAGCAGCGGGTTGACGTCGCCGTCCGCCGGCCCGATGCCCAGGCCGTCGACGAAGAAGAAAAGAATACGTTTATCGCGTTCCCCGCGGCTCATACTTTACGAATTAAAGCCGGCGTACGTGCCGGCTCTAGTGAAATGCGCAAGATAATCGCGCGGTAAGTAAGAGGGTATAGGAATATATTTTATCAATAAGAACGGGTCGTTCTATCCGGGTCTACGATTACCAGCCGTCCTTGAAGGCTTACGCCGGTCTCTTGGGCATCGACGTAGTCTAATAACGCCGCGGCCGACGCCAGTACGGACGCGAAGTTATAAGGCCTTAGGCGCATTAAGACGATACCGGACGTTTCGCGGGGCGGGTGTTCTATTATATTCCCGAACCCGCGATCGGCGGTTACTAACACGTATCGTTCGCGCCGGCATAACTTTATGAGCTCCGCGTCGGTTGCACCAGGGTGGCCCTGACCCCTTACGGTTTCGGCGTCGTGGCCCCGAACCCGGAAAGCCTCGACCGCTTCTTCCGGGATGCATTCATCCAGTTTAAAGCGCATATACCTCGTAGTCGGCGAGGGCCGCCGCGAACGCGAGGCAAGCTAGAACGTCTTCTGCGGCGAGATGGGGGTGGTGTCGGAGGATGTCGTCGACCGTTTCGCCGCCGGCCAGGTAGCCTAATACCGCGGCGACCGGTACGCGCGTCCCTTTGACGACGGGGGTACCGTGCATTATCGCTTGGTCCGAAACGATGCGGTCACCATATTTTTTAATTTGGTTCTTTTCCATAAATACCACCTTACCCGATTATAACCGTCTTTTCGTCGCTAGTCAACGGCGCCCGATACCCAGGCCGTCGACGAAGAAGAAAAAACCTTTGTTACAGGTTTCTCGCGAAGAGTTCATCGAGGGTAGATGTTGCCGAACGTTTGCGCGTTAATGTTCACCCCGTCCGCTTCTTGATATGGCGCCAGATGACGCGGTCGAGGACGCGCGCCGGCGTCAGCGCCACCTTCTGCCCGGGCGGCAGCTTCTTGTTGGCGGCGTCGTTGACGCGCCGCGCCAGCGCCGTGAGGACGTTGAGGTTGTTCAGGCCGTCGTCGCGTATCTCCTTCAGCAGACGAACCGCGGTCTCGACGTTGCGCGCCTTCTTGCCGGCGTGGTAGATGTAGCTGTAGAACGTGAAGACGTAGCGGTCCAGTATCGGCACCAGCGCCGGCCTCTTGAGGTGCAATATCTTCGACGCGAGCGCGACGTCCACCCCTTTAATTTCGGCCAGCGACGTTATCAGCTCGCGCAGCGGGCCGTCGATGACCTCGAGCGTCTCGCCCTCGTTCATCGAGAACAGGTCCGCGCTGAATTCGATCTTGTGGAGGGCGTTGCCGATGGCCCTCTTGTTTTTTATGGCCCGCCGTATGTCGGCCGGCTTCACCGCGCGTATCCTCGCGATGCGGAGCGCGGCGTCGACGTCGGCCGTCGTTATCTCGTCGCTGGGGTTGACGTGCGGGTCGTACTCGAAGATATCGCGGCCGTAATCAGCCGCCCCCTCCTCTATCTCCGCGATCATCTTGTCTTCGTCGACGTGGATTTCGCGGCCGTCCGTGAATTCCAATTTCGCCATAGATATCCCCCTTTTCGCCGCGCGGCTTCAGGCCGGCGGTTCCGTGTCCTTTAACATCTTCTCGAATGCCGCGGCGTCGACGACTTTGACGCCCAGCTTCTCGGCCCGGGCGAGCTTGGAGCTCGGCTTTTTGCCGGCGACGAGGAACGACGTCTTCGACGATACGCTATCGGTCGCCTTGCCGCCCCGGGCCTCGACGGTGCGGTGCGCTTCCTCGCGGCTCATCGCCGGCAGCGTCCCGGTAACGACGAACGTCAGGCCGGCCCACGGGCCCGTCGGCTCCGCGGCTCGCTCTTCCTCCAGTTTGACGCCGGCGCGCTTCAATTCGTTTATTATCTCGCGGACTTGGGGCCGCCGGAAGAACTCCACCACGCTGCGCGCGACGACCTCGCCCACGCCCTTTACGGCCTCCAGCTCCTCCTCTTCGGCCGCCGTCAACCGGTCGACGGAGCCGAAGTGGCGCGCTGCGAGCGTCGCGGTCTCGAAGCCGACGTTCGGGATGCCCAGGCCGAAGAGGACGCGCGTCAGCCCCCGGCCCTTGGAGCCCTCGACGGCCGCGAGCAGGTTCTTTTCCGAGAGTTCGCCGAAGCCCTCCAGCGCGGCCAGCTTCCCCGGCTCGAGGGAGTACAGGTCGCCCGGGTCGCGCACGCCCAACTTGTCGTAGAGGACGGCGGCCACCTTTTCGCCCAGGCCCTCTATGTCCATGGCGCCGCGCGAGCCCCAGAGCTCCAGGCGGCCCCGCGCCTGGACCGGGCAATCCCAGTTGCGGCAGAAGAGGCCCGCGACGCCCTCTTCCTTCGTTAGCGGCGTTCCGCAGGCCGGGCATTTACGCGGAACCGGCGTCGGCTTGGAGCCTTTGGGCCGGAGTTGGTACTCGACCTCGACGACGTAGGGGATGATGTCGCCCGCCTTCTCGACGTTCACGGTGTCGCCGGCGCGCACGTCGAGCTCGGCCACGCGCTCGGGGTTGAAGAGGCCGGCGCGCTTGACGGTGGTCCCGGCCAATAGCACCGGCTCGAGGTTCGCCACCGGCGTTATAGTCCCGGCGCGCCCCACGGACCACTCGATGCTTTCGACTTTCGTCGTCGCGCGCTCCGCCTTGAATTTGTACGCGATGGCCCAGCGCGGCGCTTTGGCCGTCGTGCCCAGCTTCTCGTGGGCCGCGAGCCGGTCCACCTTGAGGACGATGCCGTCGATGTTGTAGGGAAGGTCGCCGCGCTCGGCCTCCACGTCGCGGTGGAATTTGAAGACCTCGTCCAGGTTCGCGCAGCGGCGGCGGTTGGGGTTGACGCGGAAGCCCCACCGCGCCAGGTGCTCGAGCGCCTCGTCCTGCGTCGGGATATCCGCTTCCTCGGTGATGACGTAGTAGAGCCAGGCGCGGAGCGGCCGTTGCGCCACCTCGCGCGGGTCGAGGAGTTTGAGGGTGCCGGCGGTGGCGTTGCGGGGATTGGCGAAGAGCGCCTTGCCGTCGCGTTCGCGGCGGCGGTTGAGCTCGGCCAGGTCCTCGCGCGTCATATACGCCTCGCCGCGGACCTCCAGCCGCCCGGGCGGCGGCTCGTCCAGCCGGAGCGGGACGTCGTGTATGGTCCTCAGGTTGGCGGTGATGCCGTCGCCGGTGAAGCCGTCGCCGCGGGTGGAGCCGCGCACCAGGACGCCGTCCCGGTATTCGAGGGCCACGGCGACGCCGTCTATTTTGGCCTCGCACACGTACGCCACGTCGTCGCCGTCCAGGCCCTTGCGGACGCGCACGTCCCACTCCCGCACCTCGTCCTCGCTGTACGTATTGTCGAGCGAGAGCATGGGCGGCTCGTGACCCACCTTGGCGAAGCCCTCCGCCGGCGCGCCGCCTACGCGTTGGGTGGGCGAATCGGGCGTAACCAGCTCCGGGTGTTTCTCCTCCAGCTCGCGCAGGCGCCGGTAGAGCTGGTCGTACTCGTAGTCCGATATCTCCGGCTCGCCCTTGACGTAGTACAGGTTGTCGTGGTGCCGGACCTGGTCGCGCAGGCGCCCGAGCTCGGCCTTAACGTCGTTGGCGTCTTCGGTCATAATTTACCCTTTGCAGGCCGCGAATATTAGCACGGCGGCCCGGCCGGGGCAATATTTTACCAAGTAAATAGGTCTTACGCCTTGACGCGGCGGCTTTTTCGTCTATAATTTAGGGGTATAACGCGATTTAAAGCCGGCTCAACCATCGCCCGGGAGGCGCCGCTGTATGGACGATAACCTGTGGGACTGGGTCGTAGACGAAGCCGAGAAGGGTTTGCACGCGTACCGGAAGGAGGGGGAACTCCCCTCCGGCCAGACCTCGAGCTGGACGCTGAGCACGCTGGCGGCGGCGCGGCTGGTCCAGGCGGTGGAGGAGTTCCGCAAGAACTCCTCGGACCTCGCCAACCGCCTCATCCTCATCACGCTGCTACTATTCGTAATAGGATTGTGCCAGGGCGCGTTCCTGATGGTGACGCTGATTACGCCGTACGTGACGAAGTGATGGTATATTTCGTTTAAAATAAAACCCCGGCCTTAGGCCGGGGTTATTTTTACGCACACTTCGGCGCCGCGTTCGCGGTACCTGCGGGCCTTCCGCGAACGTGGGTGAGGGCGTGGTACCCTCGAGCCGCCACAGGCCTGGCGGCCGCCTTAGCGACGGATGCCGAGCGCGCGGATGACGTTGCGGTAGCGCTCGATATCCTTGTTCTTGAGGTAATCGAGTACCCGGCGCCGCCGCCCTACCAGGAGCAGTAGTCCCCGCCGGCTGTGCTTGTCTTTGGGGTGGCTCCGCAGGTGGTCGGTGAGGTGGTTGATGCGCTCGGTGTAGAGCGCGATCTGCACCTCCGCCGAGCCGGTATCGCGGTCGTGCTTGCGATGCCGCTCGATTACGGCCTGCTTGGTTTCCTTGGTAACGGTCATGATTTAATAATCCGTGACGGCCGCGCCCGAGGGTGCGACCCTACTAATGGCTGAACAGTATCCGGCGCGCTTTCTTCTCGTCCTCGACTAGTTGCTCGTGCAGCGCCGCGGCGGCGTCGAACTTCCGCTCGTCGCGCAGCCGCGAGACGAACTGCACGCGGACGCGCCGCCCCAGGATGTCGCGGGCGAAGTCGAAGAGGTGGACCTCGAGCTGGGGTTCGGCCGAAGCCTCCTTCTCGAACGTGGGGCGGAAGCCGAGGTTGCAGAACGCGCCGAAAGGCCCCTCCGCGACGCGGCCCTCCTCGTCCATGATGTTGCCCAGCGCGGCGTAAACGCCGGGCGCCGGCAGCATCTTGGCGTCGAGATTGACGTTGGCCGTGGGATACCCCAGCTCGCTCCCGCCGACGCCGGACCCTTTCTCCACCGCGCCGCGGAGCTGGTACCGGTAACCGAGGTAATTATTGGCCTTGGCCACGTCGCCTATCCGCAGCTTGCGCCTGACCAACGTGCTGGAGACGATCATGCCGTCCACGGCGAAGGGCGGCGCGGCGTGGGTCTCGAAGCTGTACTTCTTGCCCAGCAAGCTCAAGAGGCTTATATCGCCGCGGCCGTCGTGGCCGAAGTGATGGTCGTGACCCACGCACACTCCTCGCGCGTGCAGCGCGCCCACCAGCACCTCCTCCACGAACTGGTCCGCGGCCATGCGCCGCAGCTCGTCGTCGAAGGGGAGCGCCAACGCCGCGTCAACGCCCGCCGCGGCCAGCAGCTCGAGCCGCTCGTCGGCGTAGTTCAACCGCTGCGACGGCGCCGAGCCTTCTTTATTCTCGGCCGGCTCGCCGAAGGTCACGACTACCGCGGCGCCCCGGCCGGCGCGCGCCATCTCTTTCAACTCGCGCAGCAGCGCCTGGTGGCCGAGGTGAACGCCGTCAAAAATGCCGACCGTAACGTACGGTGCGGGCGCCGGGTCGGCCGATATCTCCTTTAGCGAACGCCAGATTTTCATAACGTCGAGCCCTCGCAAGCGGACGGTAAATTAGCACTATAGGCCGGCCTTGTCAAGCCATATCGCCGGAAACCGGGGGGGTTTCTGTTTGACGCTGCCGCTCTCGGGTGTTATACTATTGAACGTCGGAGCCGATTTATTTAACGGCGTCCGCGTATGAATTTACCGCGCTACTTGCGTAAGGCCGAGGGTACGGCCGGGAAGGTGGTAAATGGAGTTAAAATGAAACAGAGCCGCGGCGCCCTGGGGCCGCGGATTTTTCTTGCGGCGGGCGCAGGACGGTTTGCTCTCCGGCGGTCATCCAGTTAACGGTAGGGACTAATAATAAGGAGGCATCATGCAGAAATTATGCGCTGTTTTATGTATACTTTTGTTAACGGCCGGTTTCGTGTACGCAGATACTGAACGTAATTTGTGTCGTGAAGACCACCGACCCCCGCCGGCCGTAGGACCAGAAGAGAAAATAGGGGCGATCGCCGGGTACTACGCCTTCGGCGATTTCGTGGACGACGGTGGTTACGGCACCGAACAGAATACGCTGGACGAGATCGAGGCGTTGAACGTCGATTACCAGGAAAACGAGTTCGACCCCCGGCAATCGGAGGCCAACGACATTTACGATTGGCTCAACGCTACCCACGGGATCGCCGACGAAGGCGGCACCGTAACCTGCTCGATATGCGGCGAGGTCCACACGATGTCCGAGTACGAATCCTTGCGCGACGCTAAGGTAAACCGGCTAAACACGCTGAGCGGCGAAATCGACGACGAGTGGACCGCCTTAGCCGATACCATACGCGGGATGATCTCAGACGAGAGTTACGAAGCGTTCCTCGGCGCGCAATAACTTCTCCCCTAACCCCCCATTCTTCGGACGCCCGGGGCTTTTCGGCTTCGGGCGTTTTTTTGTGCCGTAGTACAAGGCGTCGGCACCGGGTACGCGCCGGCCTCTTCTCACGAGCGCCAAACTTCAATTACCGTAACCCTGGTGGAGATTTTAAATCAGCTCTATAACGCCGCGTAGTCAGGGTATATCGTCGACAGTCCAATAAAATACTTGACAACGTTGATGTCCTGTGTTATATTTTCAACGATAAGAGTGGAGGTAATCGGCGTAGCGTGGGGTATATGTACGTTAACCTAACCTTTTTCAGTTCAGACGTGCTTGCGTGTGGGGAGGTGAATTGACGATGCCCTCGGAAAATGCATATACGGTCTGGGGCGTAAAATTCGACGACAAATCGGGGTGGCCTATCGTTGTGTTACAGGACTCCGGGAACGGGAGGTGTTTCGGGATAGCTATCTCCGCCCTCAACGTGTTCCCGGTATTGGTAGCTACCGACCCCGAAAAATGGCCCGATTGCGGCGGCCGGCCGGTGACTCAGGAATTCGCCTTGGCGCTGGCCGGAACCGGCGAACTCCAAATCGAACGGCTGGTCATCGACCGTTTGACGGCGGAGGGTGTCTTTATCGCGGCGCTGGAAGTTCGCTCGGAAGACGGCGAGACCACGCGCCTTGACGCCCGCCCTTCCGACGCCATACCGGTCGCACTCGCCGCCGATGCCCCCGTATTCGTCGCCGACGAGGTGCTCGCAAAGGTGACCTTTTATCCGCTCGACGAGTTACCTTATCGCGACATCAAACCCGAGGACGTCCCCGGCCTGTAAACAGTCCCGTTCCCCTGTAGATAGCCGCGCGGCTAAACCCGCGCGGTTTTTTTACGGCCCGCGAATTCCTTGACACTTTAAGCCGGCCTTGATATATTTCTACGAGGCCATGACCGGCGATACTCCGCGCCCCCGGGCTGTCGTTTCCGTCGTCGCCGAGCCGGACCGCTACGGCGCGGTGCGGGCCGCGCTATTGGCGCTCGGGGCCGCTTTGCCGGCGAGGTTGGCCGCCGCCCAAAAAATTCTAATCAAACCGAACTTCGTCTCGTGCCGGCACCCGGCGTCGGCGACGCACGTCGACGCGGCCCGGGCCGTGCTGGAATTAGTCGCGAGGCACGCCCGGGGCGAGGTCGTGGTCGGCGAAGGGCCGGCGCTGGGCGAGGCCGACGAGGGCTTCGACGCCTACGGGTACCGAGAGCTGGCCGCGGAGTTCGGCGTACCGCTCGTCGACCTCAACCGCGCGCCGACGAAACCGTTCCAAGTTTACGACCGCGACTTCGGCCCCCTTACGGTGCGGTTGGCCGAGCCGGCCTTGGAGAGCGATTTCCGCGTCGCCGTCGGCCCGCCCAAATCCCACGACGCCGTCGTCGTCACGCTATCCGTAAAAAACATGGCTATGGGGGCCGTCGTACGGACCGGGGAGGCGATGGGGGACGGCGACGACAAGTGGGCGATGCACCAGGACTACGCGGCGATGAACGTCAACCTGTTCTTGGTGGCGCGCGAGGTCTGGCCTCACCTGGGCGTCGTGGACGGCCACGAGGCGATGGAAGGCGACGGCCCCATATACGGCACGCCGGTGCCGTGGGGGTTCGCCGCGGCGTCGCTCGACGCGTTGGCGCTCGATTACGTCGCGTGCAAAATGATGGGCGTCGAACCGTCGGAAGTGGGGTATTTGTATTACGCCGGCCGCGCCGGCCTGGGTGCGTTTGCCGACGACGATATCGAGACGGCGGGGGGCGGCGACCCGGCCGCGTTGGCGCGTACGTTAAAATTACACTCCACCGCCCGGGCGCAATTCGAGTGGCGCGTAGGCGAGGAGCAACTCGCGAGACTGGCCGTACTGTAACGGCCGGCGGAGGTACCCATGAAGATAACTCCCCAGGACATACACGCTCAGGACTTCCGACGTAGCCTTCGCGGTTACGACATGGACGAGGTGGACGCCTTCCTGGCCCAAGTGGCCGACGAACTGGAGACCCACATCCACGAGAGCTTACACCTCAAGGACCGCTTAAAGGTCCTCGATGAGCGCGTAGCCGAGTACCAGAAATTGGACGAGCGCTTGAAACAGACGCTCGTCACCGCCCAGGAGATGAAGGAAGAGATAGCGAAGGCGTCGCAGTACAAGGTGGAGGCCGCGGCGGCGCAGGCGCGCGGCGAGGCGCAACGCATCGTCGCCGACGCCCACAAAAAGTTGGTACGGATCCAAGTCCAGGTGGACGACCTCAGGCGTTATCGGGATTCCTTTATAATAAGGTACAAAGCTTTCCTTGACCAACAGTACCGCTTCCTGGCCGATTACGCCAAGGGCGAGGGGGCCGGCGCCGCGGCGGGTGGGGCGGAGAAGCCCCGGCAGGCCGAAGCTCAGGAGAAGCCGTCGCCCCCTCGGAAGGAAAAGACGGCCGAGGGCGGCGAGCTCGAGATCGAAGTGACGCGCGAGGACGACGCGGAGGATAACGTTGGTTAAGCTCGAGGTCGAGGTAACGCCCAGGGCGCGCCGGGCGGGCGTCGTGGGACGGCGGGGCGACGTGTTGAAGGTCCGGGTGGCGGCGCCGCCCGAGGGCGGCCGGGCCAACAAAGAGTTGATACGATTGGTTGCCAATTTCCTGGGCGTGCCTCGCTCCAGCGTTACCGTCGCGAAGGGAGCCGCGGCGCGGCGCAAGCTCTTGGATATCGAGGGCCTCGCCGTGGGCGACCTGGCGGCGGCGCTGGCGCGAGCGTCGCCTTTGGACGGGTGAGGTCGCTGCGGCGGGGGCGCCCGGCGGGCCTGCACGCTGATTTACCTTGCAAATGTAATGGCGCTGTCGTATATTTTTCATTCCTACCTATTTCCCTTTTTCACCACTCGGCGGGGGGTGACGGAGGCAAGAGCGACAAGTGATTGAGATCAGATTCCACGGCCGCGGCGGCCAGGGCGCCGCAGTGGCGTCGAGCATAATCGCCGACGCTATCTTCAGCGAAGGGCGCGACGTACAGTCGTTCCCGATGTTCGGCGTCGAGCGGCGCGGCGCGCCCGTGGCGGCCTTCATCCGCGTGGACGACAAGCCCATTCGCGTGAGGTGCGAGCTCGAAGACCCTCAATACGTCATGGTTTTGGACCCGACGCTGGTAGAAGCGGTCGACGTCACCGCGGGCGTCCAAGCCGACGGCGTAATCGTCGTCAATTCCCCGCTCGAGGCCGGCGAGCTCGGGTTGGGCGAGGACTTCAGGGTCTATACTTTCGACGGTACGACGTTGTCGGTGGAGCACGGCCTGGGCACGCGTACTGCACCGATCGTTAATACCACAATGTTGGGCGTCTTCGCCAAGATAACCGGCCTGCTCGGCATCGACGCGTTGGAGGCGTCCGTTAAAAAATATTTCCCCCGCGATCGGGACGGGAAGAACGCCAAAGCGGCCCGGGCCGCGTACGAAGCCGCCGGGAGCGGTTAGGAGCGGCGCCGGGTAAACGTAACCGCGGCGGTGACGGGCTCATGGCGGAGCCTGAACTAGAACAACTCTTATTTATCGATGAATGTACGCGGACGTACAACCGCCGCTACTTCTTCCGGCGATTGGAGGAAGAGGTGGCGCGCGCCCGCCGATACGGCCGTACTTTCGCGCTCCTGTTCGTCGACATCGACCGTTTCAAAGAGATAAACGACGTCTTCGGCCACCTCACCGGCGACGAGGTGCTGCGCGAAGTCGCCGACCGCCTGCGCAACGTCGTGCGCGGCGTCGACCTCGTCTTCCGCTATGCCGGCGACGAGTTCGCCACCATCCTTCCCGAGACCAGCGCCGAAGAGGCGATTGTCGCCGCCGACCGCGCGCTGGAGGAATTCCGGCGCACGCCGGTCTATTCCTCCCGCGCCAAACGCGACATTCACGTAACGTTGAGCGTGGGCGTCGCGGCCTTCCCCGTCGACGCTCCGGACGCCCAGGCCTTGCTCGAGAAAGCCGACCGGGCCCTTTTGGTCGCCAAGCACCGCGGCCGAGACATGGCCGTCGACCAGGCCCGCGCGAGCGAGGCGGAGGCTTTGGAGGAACGGCTCGCGCGACCCGTCTTCTGCCCCAAGATGGTGGGTCGGGGGCGGGAGAGAAGGCTGCTTAGGAAGTTGTGGGCGCGGGCGGCGGAGAGCCGGGGCGGACTGGTAGCGGTCATCGGCGAGACCGGCGTCGGCAAGACGCGGCTGGTGCGCGATTTCGTAGAATTCGCCGAGCTCCAAGGGGTGCCGGTTCTGGAAGGGCAATCCTTCGAGGAGCCCACGGGTTTCGCGTACCAACCGTTCCGCGAGGCGGTGGGCGGCTTCCTCAAGTCGCCCCGGGAGGGCGCGGCCGCGCAGTTGGCGGCGATTCCGCGCGCGTACCAGCGGGAGCTCTACAACGTCGTTCCCGAGCTGGCCGCTTTCGGCTTCGATACCGCGCCGTTCTACGAGCTGGGGCCCGAGCAGGCGCGGCTTCGCCTTTTCGTAGGTTTTCGGTACCTTTTCGCCGCGCTCGCGGCCGAGACGCCGCTGGCGCTGGTCCTGGAGGATATCCACTGGGCCGAGGAAGGGTCGTTGTCGCTGCTCAGGTTCTTGCTGAACGGCCTGACCACCGAGAAGATCATCGCCGTAGCTACTTATCGGCCTGAGGAACTCGCCGAACGGAGGCGGCGCGCACCGGCGCCGTCGGCCGTGCTCAAGGCCGTCGTCCACGACCGCAACGTCGAGACCATAAAGCTGGACCGCCTGGGCCGCGAGGAAGTCGCGGAGATGATACGGCTCATCTTCCGCGTTCCCGACGTGGCGCCGTCCTTCGTCGACTTCGTGTACGGCGAGACCGAGGGGAATCCGTTATTCGTGGAGGAGACGTTGAAGTCGTTCTACGAAGACGGCCTCTCGCCCCGCAAGTACGCCGTAGACGGCGCCCCCATTCCGGCCGACTACGAAGTCCCCGGGTCCGTGCGCGGGATTATCCAACGGCGGCTCGGCCGGCTGGACGACCGTACGATAAGGGTTCTGGAAGTTTCGTCCGTTTTCAGCGACGAATTCGCGACCGAAGGCATTCGCGCCGCGGTTCCCATAAACGAGGGTTACTTGGCGGATATACTGGGCGTCTGCGTCGAGCACGAGCTGGTCGTCCCGGCGGCCGGGACCGGCGACCGATATCGCTTATCCCACCCCAAGATCCGCGAGGAGATATACCGGCGCATCGGCGCGCGCCGGCGTAAGCGCCTCCACCAGAAGATAGGCCGATACATGGAGGAGCGGTTCAGGGAAGGCGACTTGGACGTCGTCGCCGACCTGTCGTGGCATTCCTTCGTGGGGGAGATATGGGAGAAGGTCCTGGTATTCGCGCGCCTGGCCGGGGACCGGGCGTGGGCGGCGTACGACGCGCCCGAAGCGCTGAAACACTACGACCGCATGGCCGTCGCGGCCGCCAAAGTGGGAAAAGGCGGCTTCGGCGACGAGCTCATACGGCGGGAGCTGGTGGAGCTCAATACGCGCCGGGGCGAGATTTACCTGGCTCAGGGTAAATTCGCCGAGGCCGGCGTGGTGCTCGAGAAGGCGAAGGTCGCGGCGGAGGAGATAGGCGACCGCTTGGGCCTGGCCAAGGCGATGAACCTGGCCGGCCGCGCCTACGGCGCTGTGGGCGACGAGCGGCGCGCCGTTTCTAATCTCAACGCCGCACTAGCTATCTTTAAAAAACTTGACGCCACCGCTCATATCGCCCGGGCGCTGTACAATTTAGGCGAACACCGGCGGCGCACGTTCGACTTGTCGAAAGCCATGAGCTACTTTCACATGGCGGAGGCGATCGCGGTAAAGGGCGGCGACAAGAGCCTGCTCATGTTGGTGGCCGACGGCATAGGGTCGATCGCGTCCGCGCAGGGGGACCAACGCGCCGCCGCCAAGTACTACCGCCGGGCGCTGAAATTGGCGCGCGACACCGGCGACCGGGGGGGCGAGGCCGCGACGCAGGCCCATTTGGGGGCCGCCGGCTTCCGCGTCGGTAAGTATAAAGAAGCTCTGCGTCACTATAGGAACGCGCTCGCGACCGCGACGAGTTTGGGTAATAGGCCGGCAACGGCGGCGGTTCTGATCCCGCTCGGCGTAGCCAAGTACTACGACGACGACCTCGCCGCCGCCGTGGACGACCTCGAGCACGCGCTGGCCATAGCCCGGGAGACGGGTCATCGGCGGCTCGAGGCCGAAGCGCAGTATTACCTGGGGTTGGCCAAGCTGCGCCGTCCGGATTTCGCGGCCGCGCTGGAGGAGTTGAGGGCCGCGTCGCGGGTGGCCCGGGCCGCGGCCGATACGTTCCGGCAGTGTCTATGTCAGCTCGCGCTGGCGGCGGCGCAGGCCGAGGCCGGCCGGTCCGCGTCCGCCAAACAGTACTTGCGGCAGGCCGCGCGCAACGCCGAAGAGTTGCCTTTGTTTAGCGTCGAGCCGTATTACGAATACGCCTCGGGCAGGGTGGCGTTGGCTGCCGGCGACGAGGCCGAAGCGTGCCGGCGTTTCGCGGCCGCCGCGGCCGGAGCCAAGAAATCGCCCGAACCCTACTTGTCGCTCCGGGCGCGGCTGCGGCTGGCGGCGGCGTGCGCCGCCGCGGGCCGGTTGAAGCGCGCGGAACGGGCAGCGGCGGCGGCGAGCGAATTGCTCGGCAAAGCGCCGGGGCGCCGGTTCGCCGGCATCTGCCACCACGTGAACGGCTCGATAGCCGCGGCGCGCGGTGAGCGGGCGAAGGCCACCCGTCAATTTAAAAAAGCCGTAGATATATTGGCCGTGACCGACATCCTCGCCGCGGCCCAGGCCCGGGCCGATTTCGGCGCGCACCTGGTCGACGCGGGGGACGCCCAACGCGCTCTGCCGCTGCTCGTCGCCGCGGCGAGATATTTTGAGAATTTGGGTAACAAGAAGAAAGCGAGCCGCGTCCGCGCCAAGGCCGAAACGAAAAAGACGCGCCGCGGCCGTAAACGCAGCGCGAGGTAAACATGACCGAGAAGATCGAAATCCGCGGCGCTTGCGACATGCCGCCCATGGCCAAGAGCCTGGGGAGAATGTCCTGGAACCTGACCGGCTCGTGGCGCAACGTCACGCCGGTTATAGATTACGAGAAATGCACCATATGCATGCTCTGCTGGAAGTTCTGTCCGGACCTGGCCATAACCTGTACCGAGCCGCCAGAGATAATACTCGACTACTGTAAAGGCTGCGGCGTCTGCGCCGAGGAGTGCCCGGTTAACTGCATAGAAATGAGAGAAGGTATTTAACGCGGGGAGCTTTGCATCTCCTTCAGCTCTTTGCGAAAGGTTAAACTATGAAACAAGTCGTGACAGGCAACCACACCGTCGCGCACGCGGCCCGCGTCGGCCGGGCGCAAGTGGTCTCGGCGTACCCCATCACGCCCCAGACGCAGGTAGTGGAGAAAATTAGCGAGTTCGTGGCCGACGGCATTATGGACGCCAAGTTCATAAAAGTGGAGAGCGAGCACTCGGCGATGGTGGCTTGCATCGGCGCCTCCGCCGCGGGCGTCCGCACCTTCACCGCGACGTCGGCCCAGGGCCTGGCGCTGATGCACGAGGTCCTCCACTGGGCCGCTAACGCGCGGTTGCCCGTCGTGTTGGCGAACATCAACCGCGCCATGGGGCCGCCCTGGACCATCTGGACCGACCAGATCGACAGCCTGAGCGAGCGCGATACCGGTTGGATGCAGTTCTACGCCGAGTCGAACCAGGATATATTCGACGGCATATTGATAAGTTTCAAGGTAGCCGAACAAGTGTTGTTGCCGGCGATGGTAATCCTGGAGGCGTTCTTCTTGAGTCATACCGCGGAGCCGGTCGATTTCCCGGAGCAGGAAGAGGTCGACCGCTTCCTGCCGCCCCGCGTCGCCACCCACACCGTCGACCCCGAGCACCCCGCGGCGTTCGGCGGCCTTACCGGCCCGGATCACTACTACGAGCTCAAGTATATGGAACACAACGCCATGCTGGAAGCGGAGGAGGTCATAAAGCGGGTCACGCAAGAGTACGGCGACCTCACGGGTCGGTATTACAAAATGGCCGACCCCTACCGGTGCGAGGACGCCGAGACGGTGCTCCTAGTTTCCGGCGGCGTCGCCTCGACCGCCAAGGACGCGGTGGACGAGGCTCGCGCGGCGGGCAAAAAGCTCGGCTCGCTGAAAATTTGGGCTTTCCGGCCTTTCCCCCGCGAGGACGTCCGGGAGTTGCTACTGGGGAGAAAGAGGGTCGCCGTCGTGGACCGCAACATCTCCTTCGGCCAGGAGGGGATCTTCTGCACCGAGGTGAAGGCCTCGCTCTACGGCCGGGACGGCGCGCCGCCGGTGTTGGGGTTCGTTGCCGGCCTCGGCGGCCGCGACATCAAAGTTCGCGACCTGTTGGCCATCGCCGAGGCCGCGGAAAAAGACGATTGTCCCGAATTCAATTGGTACGGCGTCAAGCCCTGACGGACCGGGCCGTGCCATATCCCGTTCTTTAAGGAGTACCGTAATGGCTGAAGTTCCGAAGAAGTTGACGATACCGCCCGAGGAGCATATGTGCGCCGGGCATCTGGCGTGCCAGGGGTGCGGCGCCGCGCTGGCGATGCGGTACGCGCTCAAGGCGTTGGGGCCCAACACGGTGTTCACCGTCCCGGCGTGCTGTTGGTCCGTTATCGACGGCCCTTTCCCGTATACGACGTTGGGGGTCCCCCTTTTCCATATCGCGTTCGAGGCCGTAGCGGCCTCGGCGTGCGGCCTTGCCGCCGGTTTGGAGATAATGGGTAAAAAAGGCGTGAACGTAGTAGCCTGGGCCGGCGACGGCGGCACCGCCGACATCGGCATCCAGGCGCTCTCGGGTGCCGCGGAGCGCAACGACAACATCCTCTACATATGTTACGACAACGAGGCGTACATGAATACGGGCGTGCAGCGCTCGAGCTCGACGCCCTGGGGCGCGTGGACGACGACGACGCCGGCGCGTCACTTTAAGAAACGGCCCAAGAAGGACCTCGTCGACATTATGGTGGCGCACCATATTCCGTACGTCGCCACGGCGGCGATGGCTTTCCCCGAGGACCTGGTGGCCAAGGTGGCCAAGGCCAAGGACATCGAAGGGATGAAGTACCTACAGATTTTCGCGAGTTGCCCGCCGGGTTGGCGGATGGCGCCGGAATATTCCGTGAAGTCGGTGCGGCTTGCCGTCAATACGCGCGTGTGGCCGCTTCTGGAAGTGGAACACGGCGTTTATAATATAAACCGCAAACCGCGTAAGCGTACGCCGGTCGCGGAGTATTTAAAGTTGCAAGGCCGCTTTGCTCATCTCACCGAAGAGCAGTTCGAGGAAATTCAGGGGATGGTCGACCGGAACTGGGAACGGTTGTTGTTCCTCGAGAAGTCGACGCACGAGATGGCGGGCGTACCGCTGAAGGGCGATAAGGCGGCGGCGTCGAAAGGCAAGGAGACCGAAGCGGCGGCCGGTTAAAGTTGAGTCGCAGAAAGGGGGTATGGATTGTGTTGCGTGCATTGGTTATAGCGGCGATTGCGTCGGCCCTGGCCGGCGTCGTACAAGGCGTCGTTTATGACACCTACGAGAAGACGGCTTTGTCGCCGGCGATCGCGGTGGAAGACGGCTACGTTTACTTGGCTTGGGCGCGCCTCGACCCCATGATGAAGTTCGCCCGGTTCGAGTTGTCCACCAGCCGCGGGGGCGAGGCCTACGCACAAGCGTCGCAGGCGTTGACTTCCCGCACCAACGCCCCTTTCGCCATGGTCGTCGGGGACGGGGGCATTTTCCTGGCGTTTGTCGATTACCGTACGGCGAAGGTGCAACTGCTGCGGTACGAGGCCAAGGGGAAGACTAAATTTAAACGGAGCGATACGCGTAGCACGCAAATTAAACCCAAGGGCGGCGTGAGCTTGGCGTATGACGACGGCCGGCTCTTCTTGGGTTATACCGACGCCGACGACGAATTCGTACGGATCGTCTCGTACAAGGTATCGCGCAGCGGGAAGATCTCGCGCGAGAACGAGCGCAAGCTGGCGGAGTGCGAAACGGTCGTCGGCTCGTCGATAGCGCTTCACGACGGCCACTTGCTCGTCGCCTGGATCGATTCGGATAAGAAGTTTATGTTGACGACGTACGCCGTGGACAAGTCCTCCAAGGGCCCCAGCTACAGGCATTTGAAAAATACCCGCACCGAGATCAGAGTCAACACCGACCCGATGGACAAGCCGGGGCTGGCCGCGGCGGGGGGCGAGGTTTATCTGGCGTACGTTGACCGGAGCGACAAGACGGCGCACGTCAAGTTTTACACGTTGGAGGCCGACGGCCTGTTGCGCTCCGCGGGGGAGACGCGCGTTAACGAGCGGCCGGCCCAACCGGTTTACGTCGCCGCCTCGGAGGATAAGGTGTACGTCGCGTTGACGGACGCCAACAAGGACTTGATGATCGCTGAACAGTGAGTGCGGCGCGCGCTACGTGATTTCGAAAACCGGCCGCGAGGGCCGGTTTTTCGTCGACGGGGGTAACGTCGCGTCGCCGCGTCCCGGTGAGGCCGTGCGTTTAGCGTTTATCCGTGCGCCCGGAGGGTGCGGGAGCCGGGGTCGCCGAGCCGGGGGTGCCCGCCGGCGCGCCGGCTTTCGCGGCTTCTCCCGTCGATTTCTTCTCGGGTTCCTTTTTAGCGTGGCGTTCCTTTTGACCCATGTCGCAATAGCCGTCGAGGATCGCCGATTCGCCTACGATCAGGTTTTTGGTTGTAACGTTACCTACGAGTTCGGACTTGGCCTGTAGCTCCAAGCTCTCGCGCGCCGTGACGTCGCCCCGCACTTTACCGCCGATGACGGCGACGTTGGTTTCGACGTTGGCTTCGATTACGGCCTCTTTGCCGACGAAGACCGAATCCGCCTTTATCTTGCCTTTAAACTTCCCGTCCACCTTTAGGCCCCCCGCCACTACGATTTCGCCTTCGCACTGCGAGCCTCTGCCGATGATAGAGTTGAGTTTACTATCGCCGGCGGAACTTGCGTCTTTTGCGAACATTCGTTTTAGGCTCCTTTCCCAAAAAGTTGTCGCTGCGGAAGCTATACTTTAAGACTTCGTTTTCTATTGCGGCGGCTCGGGGGGCGGGGGCGGTTCCTCGCCGGCTGACTCCTCTTCGCCGGCCGGGATTACGCCCTCGCGCTCTTCGCCTATGGGCTTTTCCTCTTGCGACGGTGCTTCCTCCGGCGGCGGCGGGGGCGCCTCTTCCTCGCCTTTCTCGGCCGGCGTTATGTATTTGGCCGGGTTGACCGGCACGCCGTGGAGGCGGATCTCGTAATGGAGGTGGGGGGCGGAGCTCCGGCCCGTGCTGCCGACGAGCGCTATGACGTCGCCGCGTTTCACTTTTTGGCCCACCCGTACTTTCATCTCGCGGTTGTGGCCGTAGAAGGTGCTGTAGCCGGTCAGGCCGTGTTGGACGATGACGAGGTTGCCGTAAATCGGGTCCTCGCCCGCGAACGTTACGACGCCGGGCGCCGTCGCCGCGACGGGCGTTCCCTCGGGACAGGCGACGTCGAAGCCGCTGTGGAAGGAGTGGCCTTCCAAGCCGGCGTTCTCGCCAAACCCCCGCGTTACCCAGCCGTTTTCCACCGGGTTGCCGTCGGGGGCCTTCAGCGTTATGCCCCGCCGCGACGTGGCCAATTCCCGGAATTGCCGGATCCCCTCGGCCACCGACAAGAACTCGCGCCCGGGTTCGCCGCCCTCCACCGATACCGGCGCGAGCTCCCGGGCCGCCTCGCGTTCCCCCGCGATGACCATCAGTTTATCCTCGACCACCTCGAGCTCGGTTATCTTCTTCTCGACCGCGGCGATGCGGGCCACCTTCTCCTTGAGCTGGCCGTTCTGGCGGCGGAGCAACTCCAGCTCGCCGAGCTTGGCCTCGTCCATGGCCTGGTTCACTACCAAACCCACGATAAGGATGAAGACGATCGAGGCCAAGATGACGAGGGCGTAGAAGTACCTGAGCTGCACGCGGAAAGTCAACGTTCCGGAGCGGTCCTCCGGCGCGATGACGATGTTTATATGCCTGCGTTTACCCACGTCAATCCAACGTATCCGCGACGAGGCGGGTTAGCACGTCGTCGGCCGTGACGCCCTCCGCCTCCGCGATGAAGTTCAAAACCAGCCGGTGGCGCAGCACCGGCTTGACCAACCTTTCGACCTCGTCGAGCGTGACGGCGAAGTTGCCCGACAAGAGCGCCGCGGCCTTGGCCGCTAAAATCAGATGCTGCGCCGCCCGCGGCCCGGCCCCCCATTTGACCCATTGGTTCACGTAATCCGGGGCTCCGGCGTCCGCGCGCGTCTTCCGGACGAGGGCGATGGACTTCTCGAGCACGTCGGCCGGGAGCGGGACCCGCCGCACGAGCTTCTGGTAGGCGATGATGTCGTCGGCGGCCAGCACCGGCTCCGGCTCGGGCCGGGGCGCCGCGGTCGTCGCGGCCACGATCTCGGCTTCCTCTTCGGCCGAGGGGTACGGCACCAGGATGTTCAGCATGAACCGGTCGAGCTGCGCTTCGGGAAGGGGATAGGTTCCCTCCTGTTCAATCGGGTTGCGCGTCGCCAGCACGTAGAACGGCTTGGGCAATTCGTGCGTAGCGCCGCCCACCGTGACCTGGCCCTCCTGCATGGCCTGGAGGAGGGCGGCCTGCGTCTTGGGGGGCGTGCGGTTTATCTCGTCGGCGAGTACCACTTGCGCGAATATGGGGCCGTGCACGAAGCGGAAGTGCCGGCGCCGCTCGGCGTCTTCCTCCAACACTTCGGTCCCGGTGATGTCCGCGGGCATCAGGTCCGGCGTGAACTGTATCCTGGAGAACGAGAGCTCGAGCGCGCGCGACAGCGTCGAGACTAGCAGCGTCTTGGCGAGGCCGGGTACGCCGGTGAGTATGCAGTGGCCGCCGGCCAGGAGGGCGGCCAATACCTCGAATATGACGTCGCGCTGGCCGACGATGACTTCGCCGACGGCGCTCTCGAACTTCGCCAGCGCCGCGCTCAGCTCGCGCGCTTGCGTTATTTCGTCTTTGATCAAAACGGTTTAACCTAAGAGGCGGAACTAAGAATCGTATAATAGGCTATAATGGCCGGGCTGTCAAGGGCGTTGAGGGGCCGGGGAGAGTGCCTGGGCGGCGTTCCGGCTGCGGGCCGACTTTGCGCCGCGCCCCGGCGGCCCGTGAGAGATGCGCCGTCGGGTTGCGACCCGATATTGTCGCCTTGACTTCGGCCTCAGAATAAAGCTATAATCGAAGGATTTAACCTCGCCCGTTGCATTAATCGAAACCGCTTGTGGGAAAGGCACAACTTCCGCGGGCCGGACTAAAGGAGTTCGACGTGAAACGATCGTTAATATTAGCATTGTTGGTCGCGGGAGCGTCTTTTGCGGCGCCCAAGGTTGCGCCCCGGCTCGCGGCCCACTTGGAAGAGGTCTCGGCCGGCGAGCTCGTGCGCGTCATGGTCGTCATGGAAGAGCAGATGCCCCAGGACCGGTTAATGGCGTTGACGGAGGGCCTGAACCGTGACGAGCGGCGCGTGGTAGTGAAGCACGAGTGCTCCCGGTTGGCCGACTCGAGCCAGCGCGAAGTACTCGCCTATCTGAACGAGCGGGCCGCCGCGGGCCACGCCGCGGACGTGACGTCGCTGTGGATCGTAAACGCGGTGACGGCGCGCGCCGACCGCGAAACTATCGAACGGGTGTCTACGCTGCCGGGCGTCGCGTCCGTGGACTGGGACGAAGAGGTCCCGGTGGAATTGCTGGAGGACGTCGTCGCCGGCCCCCAAGACGAGATCGTCTGGGGCGTCACAAAAATACGCGCGCCCGACGTTTGGAACGCGGGCTTTAACGGTACCGGCATCATCGTGTGCGTCTGCGACGGCGGCGTCAACTACAACCACGTTGACCTCAAGGACCATATGTGGACCAAGACCGGCTACCCTAACCACGGCAAGAGCTTTGCCGGCGGCGACCCCAACGATACGATGGACTACAACGGCCACGGTACCCACGTCGCCGGGACCGTCGCCAGCGACGGGACCGCCGGCTCGCAGTGCGGCGTCGCGCCCAACGCCACGATCATGATCGCCAAACTCGGCGGCGGAGCGGGCTCGTGGTTCCAGGCCTGGGAATGGGCCGTAACCGAGGGGGCCGACGTCATCACGCAATCCTGGTCGCACAAATATCAGCAGTATCCGCAGTACGGCCTGTACCGCGCGGCGAGCGAGAAGATCCTGGCCGCGGGCGTCGTACATACCAATTCCACCGGCAACCAGGGCGGCCAGACCGGCCCCTATCCCATACCGTTCAACATCCCCGCGCCCGCCAATTCCCCGCCGCCGTGGCTCCACCCCGACCAGACGCTCCGCGAGGGCAAGGCCGGGACCATCGCCGTCGGCTCCACGCAGTCGGAGGACTGGCGCGTTTCCTCCAGCGGCCGCGGCCCGTCTTGTTGGGATAAGGACCGCCTTTCTACCCTGGCCCCTTACGACGACTATCACTACGACCCCGGCATGGGCCTCCTCAAGCCGGACGTAATGGCGCCGGGTCTTGGTATTAAGTCGTGCGATTTCCGGAATACAAGCGGATATACTTCCAAAAGCGGGACGTCCATGGCGACGCCGCACGTCGCGGGCGCCGCGGCCCTGCTCCTCGATTACCTCGATACGCTGCCGCCGGCCCAGATTCAGAAGGCCCTCGAGCTTACGGCGGCAGTGGTGGCGGGGGGTGTCCACAAAAAAGGTAAGAAAATGAACGACTACGGCGCCGGCCGCATCGACGTCTTCGCGGCGCTCGAGCTCCTCAAGAAGTCCATCGGCATAGACCTCAAGTACTTCCGCGCCGCGGCGCTGGAGGACCGCGTTCGCCTGGCGTGGGACTGCGAGAGCGGGGCGTACGCCGGCTTTAACGTATACCGGGGAACCGGAGCGGGCGCCGCCGACGCCGGCCGCGAGCGCCTCAACGCCGAGCTCATAACGGGCCGGACGCCGTTCGCGTACGAGGACCGCGACGTCGTCGCTGTGACGACGTACAACTACTGGCTTGAGGTAATTCCTGTTACCGGTAAGGCCGAGCTGTTCGGGCCGGCGCCGGCGACGCCGGGCGTCAAAACGGCGTACGCCTTCGCGCTCGAGTCCAGCTACCCCAACCCGACGACTACCGACGCGACGATAGCCTTCTCGCTGCCGGTGGGGGTGTCGGGCGATTACGAGCTCGCGATATACGACCTCGCCGGGCGGAGGGTTCGGACGCTAGACGCCGGCGCGGGCACGCCGGGCCGCCGCGAGGCAGTTTGGAACCTGGCCGACGACGCCGGCCGCGACGTAGCGCCGGGCGTGTACCTGTATCGCCTGAGCGCGTCCAACGGCAGCGCCGTGCGCCGGATGGTGGTCACGCGTTAGAGATAACCACGGACGGAAGAAAAAAGCGGCCCATTTGGGCCGCTTTTTCATTCGCTCTCGGCTCGTCGGACCGTTTTTTCGAACTCCTCGCGCGCGGCCTCCAGGCCGTCGTTGCGTACCGCCTTGAGGAACTCTTCTCGGCCCGGCCAGCGCTTCTTCATCTCCGCGGCGAAGGAGCCGTCCTCAATAGCTTCCAATATTTCCTTCAGCGCTTTTTCGGCCTCCGGGCCGACGACGCGCGGCCCGCGGGTGGCGCCGCCGTACAGCGCGGTCGACGATATCCGCCGCCGCATGCCGTCGACGCCGTACTCGAACATCAGGTCGGCGATATACTTTATCTCGCGGACGCACTCGATATAGGCCAGCGCCGGCGGATACCCCGCCGCCACCAGCGTCTCGAACGCGGCTTCGGCCAGCGCGGGGACGCCGCCGCACAGGACCGCCTGTTCCGAGAAGAGGTCGAGCCTGGCCTCGTCGGCGAAGGTCGTGGCGATTACGCCCGCGCGGCCGCACCCCAACGCCCGGGCGTACGCCAGCGCGCGCGGCCAGCCCCGGCCCGTGGCGTCTTGGGCTACCGCCACCTTGGCGTTGAGGCCTCGGCCTTCCACGTAATACTCGCGCAGGATGCGCCCCGGGCCCATGGGCGCGACGAGTACGACGTCCACGCCCTCCGGCAGCGCGACGTCGCCGAAGTGAACCGGGCCGCCGTGGGCGAAGATGACTACGGCCCCCGGCCTTAAGTTGGGCGCTACCTCGCCGCTGAAGAACTCACGCTGGACTTCGTCGGGGACGAGGACGGCGACGAACGAGGCGCCGGCGACGGCCGCGGTCGGCTCGACGACGGCGAAGCCGTCCTGGGAGGCGAGGTGGCGGCTCGCGCTCTCGGCCCTGAGGCCCACCCTGACGCCGACGCCGCCGTCGCGGAGGTTGAGGGCTTGCGCCCGGCCCTGGCTGCCGTAGCCGAGCACCGTCACCTCGGCGCCCTCGAGCGCGGCCGGCGAGATGTCGTCGTCGTGATAAACTCGAAGGGAGGGGGTCATAGGTGGGGCGAGGGAAACTTCGTCACTCGGATTCCCATATTAGGATCCGGCCGCAGTTGTCGCAAAATTCGATGCTGTCCATGCGGCGGATAATGTCGAGGCGCATGGGCGGAATGGTTACGAAGCAGCCGTGGCACACGCCCCCGTGGACCGAGACGATGGCGCGGTCGTGGTATTTTTCGTAATAACGCTCGTAGAGGGCGCGGAGGTCGTTGCGCACTTTGTCCAGCTGCGTCACCTTGCCGGAAACGAAATCTTCGAATTCTTGCATAATGACGTCTATGTCGTCGTCCGTCAAATCCCCCGCCGATTTCAACTTCTCGAAGGCCGCTTTCAAAGAAATCAGGCTTTGGTCGATGTTCCGCAATTCGCGCAGTACGTCGAGGTCCAAACTCGTATCGCGCTTTTTCTCGTCGGCGTTTTTGGGCGGCAAATTACGCTCCTCCTTTTTTATTGACAAGGGCGCCGGATGGCGTTAACGGCGGCGTTTTCCGGCGCCGCGCCGAGGGTTGATTATTTCTACTTCGTCCAGCGCCAGGTCTTCGCGGGAGACGACGTTGACCTGGGTGTCGTTTTCGAGCTCGAGCCGGTTTAAGCGTTCCTCGAACGTCGTGTCCAGGAAATTTTTTACGCGCGGGTGGACGACGACCGTTATTTCCTCCCGGCTCTCTTCGCGCAGGCGGCGCGTGAGCTCGCGCTCGATTTTAGCGCCTATTACGTCGTAGTCCAGGACGGCGCCGCGGCCGCGGCAATACGGGCACGTCCGGCTGAGCGCCGCGACCAGGCTGCCGCGTTGCCGCTGGCGCGTCATCTCCACCATGCCCAGCTCCGACAATTCCAGTATTTTGCTTCGGGCCCGGTCTCGCGCCATGCATTCCTTGAGGGCTTCGAGGACATTGTCTTTGTTCTCCGCGACCGTCATGTCGATGAAGTCGATAATGATAATGCCGCCGATGTTGCGAAGTCGGACCTGGCGGGCGATCTCGGCCGCCGCCTCGAGGTTGGTTTTAAGTATTGTATCCTCCTGGTCCTCGCGTCCCAGAAAGCGCCCCGTGTTTACGTCTATGGCTACCAGCGCCTCGGCCTCGTCGATGACGATGTACCCGCCGCTCCTCAGCCATATCTTCCGCCGGAACATCCGGTCGATCTCGCCCTCGATGGCGTAGGCGTCGAAGATGGGGTGGTCGTCCTCGTACAGCCGGACGCGGGAGACGAAATGGGGCGCGTACTTCTCCGCCAACAGGACGACGCGTTCGTAGGTGGCGAGGGAGTCGGCGATGAACGTATCCACGTCGCCGGTGAACTGGTCGCGCAGGACGCGCTCCAGGAGGTCTTTATCTTTGTAGAGAAGTACCGGCGCGCGCTTCCGCTCCGATTTTTTCAGGATCCGACGCCACGTTTCGACAAGGTCCTCGAGCTCGCGCAGTATGAATTCGGGCTCTATCCCTTGGGCCGCGGTGCGGACTATGAAGCCGTAGCCCGGGGGTTTGGCTTCTTCGGCCAAGCTCCGCAAGCGCTCGCGTTCGTCGTCGTCCTCGATGCGCGACGATATGTTGACGCGGTCGGCGTGAGGCGCCAACACGAGGTAGCGGCCCGGGATGGCGACGGCCGTGGTGAGCTTCGGCCCCTTGTCGCCTATAGATTCTTTGGTTACTTGGACGATTATGTTTTGCCCGCGCTGTAGTACGTCCTCTATGTGGCCGCGCGCCGGCGCGGCGCCCGCCTTGGTCGCGCCGGCCTGCGATAGGAAGACCTCGTCTATGTCCTCGATGCCGGTCGCGACTATGTCGGACGCGTGTAGCAGCCCTCGCTTTTCGTGGCCTATATCGATGAAGGCCGAGCCGAGGCCGGGGAGCACGTCTTCCACCCGGCCTTTGTAAACGTCACTGGCGTAATGTCCCGCCTCCTCGTGCTCGAGGTACAGCTCTACCAACTTGCCGTTTTCGACGACTGCGACGCGGACCTCGCCCAGCGAGGTATCGACCAGGATGTCCTTTTGCGTCATCGCTCCTGCCGCGTTAGAAGAGCGGCCCGTAGGGGTCAAACGCCGTACCGATAATTATACCAATTACGCGCCCGCGAGGCAAAGGAAAATGGGCTTTCGGGTCAATCTCCCACGGCGTCCGCCTCGGCCAGCACGACGTGCGTTCTCGTGACGCGGGCCGCGCGCGCCTCGGCGGCCGACACTCCCGCCAGCTGAGCGACGACGTCGTACAACGACCCCGCGGCGCCGGCGGCGAGGTAAAACTCCAACACGCCGTCTTCGCCCGACCAGGACTCAATTTGCAGTTCGTCGCCCAAGTCTTTCGTGCCGCGCCGGCTCGAGACGACGACGCTGTCTTCGGCCAACCGCGCGTCTACGTTGTCGAGCACGGTTTCCGTTTGTATATTCAAGGACGCGGCCAGGGGTACGAACTCCACGCGGTAATGCGCGCCCTCGACAGTTATTTCCAGCGCCGGTCCGCGCACGGCTTCCTCCCATGCGCGAGCCAGGACGAACGGTTCCTCCTCGTTGACGCGCGCGACGAAGTCCTGGGGCGCGGTTTCCTCGTACAGGAAGACCTCGCCGTATTCGTCCAGGCCGGCGACGCCTACCGGCAGCGCCGGCGCCAGCACCAGCCGCGGCTTGGGCGAGAAACCCCCGGACCGCGAGAGCGGCACGCCGGCGCGTCGCAATTGCGCCAGCAGCAAGCGGTACAGCTCGAGGTGCGACAACCACCGCCGCGGCCCCACTTTGCCGTACCTGAACCTCAGCCGTTGCTTCCGGCTCGTGAGCGCCGGGCGAGCGGGCGCTTCGGCCTTGGGGAGCTCCGACGCCGCGAATTGAAGGGTAACGCCGTCGTCGTCGCACGCGCCGCAGCGCCGGCAGGCGACGCTCTCGCAAGGGGGCGTAGGCCGGCCCTCCATGGCCTTCTTGAATTCGGCGGCCAGGAAATCTTTCGTCACGCCGACGTCGACGTGGTCCCACGGCAGCGGCGCCTCGAGCGACAGCTCGCGCCGGGCGTACGTTTCCATGTACAGGCCCGCGGCGGCGAACGCCGCCTCCCACGCCTCGGCGTCGTAGTGGTCGCGCCAGGCGTCGAAGCGGGCGCCGCGGCGGTGCGCCTCCAGGATGACCGGGCCCAGGCGGCGGTCGCCGCGGGCGAGGCAGGCCTCCAGAACGCGCGAGCCGACGTCGCCGTCGACCTTGACCTGCCGGGGGGCGGCCTTCTTGGCCAGCGCGATGCGGCGCGCCAGCACCTCCGGCGGCGCGAGGCCCAGCCATTGGAACGGCGTGTGGGCTTGCGGCACGAAGGGCGATACGGCGGCCGAGAGGTTCCCCCAGCGTCCCAGGCCGTCGCGGAGCGCCCGCCGGCAGAGGGCGATGAGCTTGCCCACCGCCGCGGCGTCGTCATCCGTCTCCGACGGAAGGCCCACCATGAAGTAGAGTTTAACGTTCTGGCAGCCGGCGCGGCCGGCGGCGGCCACCGCGGCGATGACGTCGTCGTTGGTGAAGTCTTTGTTGATGAACGCGCGCAGGCGGTCCGCGCCGACCTCGGGCGCGAATGTCTGTTGGCTCCGCCGCTGCGATATGAGGGCCGCCGAAAGCTCGCCGCGGTACGACGATATGCGCGCCGCCGGCAGCGACAGGTTGACGTCGGGGCGGCTCGAGCGGACGTTCTCGAGCAACGGCTCCAGCGCCGAGTAGTCGCAGGCGCTGAGGGCGAGGAACGACAGCGCCGAGGCGCCGGTCGCCGTCGTGAGCGCTTTCGCTTCCCCCAGGCAGGCGTCGGCGTCGCGCTCGCGCGCCGGCCTCGTGACCATCCCCGCCTGGCAGAAGCGGCACCCCCATACGCACCCCCGCGTGACTTCGACCGCCAGGCGGTCGTGGATGGGCGGCACGTTGGCCACCAAGGGAGGTGGGGCCGGGACTGCCGCCGCGTCGGCGGGCGTACGCTTCCGAACCCGCGCCGGGGCGGAGGGCTCTTTCCGCCGGAGCCCCGCGAAAAGGCCGCCGTCGTACGTCGCCTCGTACCACGACGGTACGTACACGCCCGCTACGCCGCCCAACCGCTTCAACATTTCGGCTCGAGTAACGCCATCGGTTTTTGCGGCGCGGACGACTTCGGCGAGCTCGACGACCAGCTCGTCGCCTTCGCCCAACGCGACGGCGTCCAGGAAATCCGCCATCGGCTCGGCGTTGAACATAGCCTGGCCGCCGCCTACGACGACCGGGTCGGCGTCGCCGCGTTCGGCGGCGAATAGCGGCACGCCCGCGAGCTCGAGCATCGAGAGCGCGGTGGTGAAGTTCAGCGGCGTCGCGAACGAAAAGCCGAGCACGTCGGCGGAGGAGAGCGGCAGGCCCGACTCGAGCGCGCCGAGCGGGACGGCCCGCCGGCGGAGCTCGGCCGCCATATCGCCCCAGGGAGCGAAGCACCTTTCGGCGGCCACGCCGTCAACCTCGGCCAGCGCGGCGTATAGGTTTAAGAAACCCTTGTGGCTCATGCCTATTTGGTAGACGTCCGGGTAGCACAGGACGAAGCGCAGCTCGCCCGGGCGCGCCGGCGGCGCGGCGCCCGTCTCGCCGCCTATATAGCGCGCGGGTTTTTCCACGAGAGGTAGTATTGTCTCCAGGCCGGGTTGCATAAGACGTTGCTTTTATACCAAAATATTATAACATCGTATTAACGACGGAACGGTTGAAATTCCTCGAGTTTTAATTTAGAATAGCCGGATTTACGAGTTACCCTTCTAACGATGTTGTAGATTCCCGCCCTGGAGGGCTTTATGGATAAAAAGTACGTATATTTCTTCGGCGACGGCGCCACCGAAGGCACCGCCAAGATGAGCGACCTGTTAGGCGGCAAAGGAGCCGGCCTGGCCGAGATGACCAACATCGGCATCCCGGTACCCCCCGGCTTTACCATTACCACCGAAGCCTCCGTATATTTTTACCGCAACGGCGAGTTCCCCCCGAGCCTGGAGGAGGAGGTTGAGATCCACCTGGGACGGGTGGAGCAATCGCTGGACCGCCGGTTCGGCGACGTCGATAAGCCGCTCTCGTTGTCGGTGCGGTCGGGCTCGAGGGTCTCTATGCCCGGGATGATGGACACCGTCCTCAACATCGGCCTGAACGATAAGACCGTCGCCGGCCTGGCGCGACAGATGGGGGACCCGCGGCCGGCGTACGATTCGTATCGGCGCTTCGTCCAGATGTACGGCGACGTCGTCCTGGACCTGAAGCCGGAGACGGAAGACGACGTCGACCCGTTCGAGGAGATAATAGAGGCCGTCAAGAAGGACCGCGGCGTCGAGCTCGACGTCGAGCTGAGCGCCGAGGACTTGAAGGGACTGGTTCGCTTTTTCAAGGAGGCGGTGAAGGAGCGCAAGGGCGTCGATTTCCCGGACGACCCGCGCGAGCAATTGTGGGGGGCCATAAGGTCGGTCTTCGCGTCGTGGGACAACCCGCGGGCCATCGCCTATCGCCAGATAAACAATATCCCGGACGAGTGGGGGACGGCGGCCAACGTCCAGTCGATGGTATTCGGCAACTTGGGCGAGGACTCGGGCTCCGGCGTCGCCTTCACCCGCAACCCGGCCACGGGCGAGACGGGCCTCTACGGCGAATATCTCTCCAACGCCCAAGGGGAGGACGTCGTCGCCGGCATTCGGACCCCCAAACCCATCGAGGCGTTGGCCGAAGAGAAGCCCTCCATATACCGCGAGCTGGAGGAGGCGTCGCGCAAACTCGAGACCCACTTCCGCGACCTCCAGGACATCGAGTTCACCTTCGAACGCGGCCGGCTATGGCTGCTGCAGACGCGCTCCGGCAAGCGGACGGCGTACGCCGCGCTCACCATCGCCATCGATATGGTGGCCGAGGGCTTGATGAGCAAGGAGGAAGCCCTCCTCTCGATGGAGCCGGAGCAGCTCAACCACTTCCTGCGGCCGGTGTTCGATCTGGAGCAGAAGGAGGTCGCGGTCAGGGCGGGCAAGGTTATCGCGCGCGGCCTGAACGCCGGCCCGGGCGCCGCGGCGGGTAAAGTCGTCTTCAACGCCGCCGACGCCACGGCGTGGGCCGAGCGCGGCGAGAAGGTCATACTGGTGCGAGTGGAGACGTCGCCCGAGGACATCAGAGGTATGTCCGCCGCCCAGGGCATATTGACCGAGCGCGGCGGCATGACCTCGCACGCGGCGCTCGTGGGCCGCCAGATGGGCAAGGTCTGCGTCGTCGGCTGCAGCGACATCCGCATAAACTATAAGAAGCGCCAGTTCGTCGCGCTGGGGGGTGCGGTCGTCAAAGAGGGCGACGAGATCTCGGTAGACGGAACGACCGGCGAAGTGTTGCTGGGCGGCCTCGAGACCCAGCCGTCGGAGATAAAACGTGTCCTCATCGACGAGACGCTCGCGCCGGAAGAGTCGACGGTGTACCAACCGTTCGCCGAGTTCATGTCGTGGGCCGACGCGGCCCGGCGGCTGGGGGTTTGGACCAACGCCGACCAGCCGGACCAGGCGGCCATAGCGGTAAAGTTCGGCGCGCAGGGCATAGGGCTCTGCCGCACCGAGCACATGTTCTTCGCCGGCGACCGCATCACGTCGATGCGCAAGATGATCGTCGCCCGCGACGAGGCCGGCAGGCGCGCGGCCCTCGAAGAGCTCCGGCCCATGCAGCGGGAGGACTTCGTCGGCATATTCCGGGCCATGGCCGGCCGCCCCGTCGTCATCCGCACCCTCGACCCGCCGCTCCACGAGTTCCTGCCCCGCGAGCCGGCGCAGATCGAGAAATTGGCGGGACAGCTGGATATCCCGGCCGAAGAGCTGACCGAGAAGATGGAGACGCTGCGCGAGCTCAACCCGATGTTGGGCCTCCGCGGCTGCCGCCTCGGCATCATCTATCCCGAGATAACCCAGATGCAGGCGCGCGCCATAATCGGCGCCGCGGTGGAGTGCGTACGCGACGGCGTCGAGGTCCGGCCGGAGATAATGATTCCGCTCGTGAGCCACGTCAACGAGCTCTTCAACCAATTCATGGTCGTGCGCGACGCCGCGGATGAAATAATGGACGCCGAGGGCGTGACCGTGCCCTACAAAGTCGGGACCATGATCGAGGTACCGCGCGCCGCGCTGACCGCCGACGAAATAGGCCTCATCGCCGACTTCTTCTCCTTCGGCACCAACGACCTCACGCAGACCGCCTTCGGCTTCAGCCGCGACGACGCCGGCCCCTTCCTCCGCTACTACGTCGACCACTACATCCTTAAGGAGGACCCGTTTCAGACGTTGGACGTCAACGGCGTAGGCCTGCTGATGGAGATAGCCGTCGAGAAAGGCCGCGGCGCCAAGGCCGAGCTCGAGATAGGCATCTGCGGCGAGCACGGCGGCGACCCGGCGACCATCGCCTTCTGCCACAAAATAGGCCTGGACTACGTGTCCTGTTCGCCGTACCGGGTCCCGGTGGCGCGGCTGGCCGCGGCGCAGGCGGCGATAAAGGCCGCCGAGGGCTAGGATAGGACGGCGGGCGGTTCTACGGATAAGCCCGGGCGCCGGCGGCGATGGTAGCCGGCGCCCTGAACTACTTCGGCGAAACCTGTAATATGCCTTCCGAAAGCGAACGAGCCCGCGCATCGCGCGTAAACGAAGGCAACGCTCTCCTGAAGCGCGGCGATTACGGGGCCGCGCTCGATGCGTTTGAGAGAGCGGTGGCGGCGGACGCCGCCGACGCCGAGGCCCATTTCAACAGGGCCGTCGTCCTCGACAAGCTCGGGCGGTACGACTAGGCCGCGGCCTTGTAACAGCGGGCCTTAGAGCTTGAACCGGGCAACGCAAAAGCGTATAATAACCGGGGCGTCGCGTTGGCCCGGCTCGAGCGGTACGACGACGCGCTCGAGGGGGAATAAGGATTTCCGCGAGAATTAAGCCGGCTCGAGCCGGCGTTACGGAGGTTTAGACTTGGCGACCATAACCCGAATGCGCGAGGGCATGAAGCCTGTGATGTGGGCGGTGGCGGTGGCGTTCGTCGCGTCGCTGTTCTTCGTGGGGGCGACGACGCTCCGCAAGATCGTGCGCGGCGAGACCGCCGGCGCGACCATCGTCGAGATAGACGGCAAGAAGATCGGCCAGAACGAGTTCGAGCCCATATTCTACCGCGAGATGAAGCTGCGCTACCAGCGCTTCCAGCGCGACTCGGAGCGCCCGCTCACCGAGGCCGCGGAGCGCGACCTCCGGCTGGCGACCGCCAACGCGGTGTTGAACCAAATAGTGATGAAGGAGCTCGTCCTCCGCGAAGCCCGGCGTATGGGCCTCCGCGTATCCGACGAAGAGATCCGCATCCTGCTGGAGAACAACCCCAACTTCCAGTCCGGCGGCGAGTTCGACCGGCGCAAGTACGAGACCTTCGTCGCCGAACAGCAGGGCATGACGCCGGGCGAGTTCGAGAGTTGGCTCCGCGACGCCGTCCTTATGGACCGCGTCTTCGAGATGGTGAGCGCCGCGGCCCGCGTCTCCGACGCGGAGGTGAAAGCCCGCTTCGACGAGGAGACGGAGAAGGTACGGGTGGCGTACGCGTTCCTGCCGGCCACGCCGGACGCCGAGGCTAAACCCTCGGACGGCGAGCTGAAGGCCTTCTATTCCGCCCACCTCGACGACTACCGCCTTCCCCAGCGCGTGCGCATCCGCTACGCGTTCGTCGATTTGGATAAAACCCGCGAGGGTATCGAAATCAGCGCCGCCCAGGTCCGGGAGTATTACGAGCGCAACAAGGCGGTCCACTTCGACGCCGGCGAGATCCGCTGCCGCCACATATTGTTCGAGGTGAAGCCGGGCCAGCCCGAGTCGGCGTGGGAGGACGCCCGTAGGAAGGCCGCGGCGACCGCGGCCCGCATCCGCGCCGGCGAAGACTTCGCCAAACTCGCCGAGGAACTGAGCGACGACCCGGGCTCCGCGGCCCGCGGCGGCGACCTCGGCTTCTTCGGCCGGGGCCAGTTGGACCCCGACTTCGAGGAGGCCGCGTTCGCGCTCGAGGAGGACGAGTTGAGCGGCCCGGTCAAGAGCGTCTTCGGTTATCACGTCGTCAAGCGCGAGGCGGACGTTCCGGCGTTCGAGGAGCAGGCCGACGAGATAAGGGAGATGCTCGGAAAGCAGCTCGCCGAGGACCAGGCCATGGCGACCGCGATGGAGCTCACCGCCCGGGCGGCGGGAGAGGCGGACCTGGCGGCCGAGGCCGGAGCGCTGGGGTTGAAAGTGGTGGAGCCGGAGCCGTTCGCCGCCGGCGACCCGATAGGCGAGCTGGGTTGGCAGCGGCACATCGCCGAGGAGGCCTTCGCGCTGGACGTGGGCGAGGTGGGCTCGGCGCTGCCCGTCACCGAGCCGAGCATGCGCGGCGCCGCCGGCGGCCTGCGCGGCTTCGTCGTCTACCAGGTGACGGCCAAGCTCGAGCCCGGGCCGGCCCCGTTCGATAAAGTGAAGGACCGCGTCGCCGCCGATTGGCGGCGAGATAAGGCGCTGGAGGCCGTGGCTGGCCGCGCGGGCGAGCTGTTCCGCGGGGCGGAAGAGCGCGGCGACCTGGAGGCCGCGGCCCGGGCCTTCGGCGCCACGTACGGCGAGACGCCGGCGTTCACGCGTACCGCGCCGGCGGGGCAATTGGGCGGCGACTACGGCGTCGCCGCCGCGGCCTTCGACGCCCCCCAGGGCGGGGTCGTGGGGCCGCTCCGCACTTCGGCCGGGTTCTACGTCGTCGAGGTCCTCGAGAAGGAGGCCGCCGACGCCGCCCTGTACGCGACCCGCGGCGACGAGTACCGCGCACGCCTGCTGAACCAGCGGCGGCAACTCATATTGGCGGAGTGGTACCGCGACCTGGTGGCGCGGGCGCGCATCAAGAATAACCTCAGCGCCTACCTCGGCGCGCAGGAGAAGGGGCCCCCCGAGCGCGAGGACGGGTTCGAAATTCCCTTCAGCGCGCTCGGGTACTAAGGTAGGGGCGTGGCCGGCCCAGGCCGCATCGGCACCGACGAGTCCGGGAAGGGCGCCTACTTCGGCCCGCTGGTCGTCGGCGGCGTGTACGTCCGCGACGGCGCGGACGAGGATTTTTTGAAGAAGCTCGAGGTCCGCGACTCCAAGAGGATATCGGACCGGCGCGTGGCCGTCCTGGCCGGCGAGATCTCGAAGCGGCTGCCCCATTCCCTCGTCGCCATCGGGCCGGCGCGCTACAACGAGCTTTACGAAAGCCTGGCCAACCTCAACCTCATTCTCGCCTGGGCCCACGCCCGCGCCATAGAGAATTTGGCCGGGGAATGGCCCGAGATAAGCCGCGCCATTACCGACAAGTTCGGCGACGACGCCTACGTCACGCGGGCGCTGATGAAGCGCGGCCGCGAGCTCGAGCTGGTCCAAAAGGTCCGCGCCGAGGAGGACGTGGCCGTGGCCGCGGCGTCGATAGTGGCGCGGGCCGAGTTCCTGGCGAGCCTCGAGCGCCTGTCGAAGAAGGCCGGCCTGCCGCTTCCCAAGGGCGCGTCGGCCTCGGTCGAGGATGCCGCGCGTCGGCTCGTTCAAAAGAAGGGAAGGGCCTCGCTCGAGGCGTTCGCCAAGGTTCACTTCAAGACTACGAGTCGCCTGTGTTTGGAGGACGACTGAGAGACGGCGGAAACTCCGGGGAGTTCGTTATGTTTCGCTATATGGGATTGTTACTTTCCGCGGCGGCGTTGTTGGCTTTGGCGTGCTACGAGCCGCCGCCGCCGCCCGAGCCGGTGCCGGCGTGGTATTGGCACATAGGCCCCACGGCGTCGGATCTGTACGACCTGGCGTCGACGGCTCGAGACGACGTGTGGGCGGCGGGCGTCGACGGCAACGGCGCCGGCGAGATATTGCACTTCCGCTCGTTCCGGTGGGAATTCGCCGAGATGCCCGAGAAAATAGGGCCGCTGTACGCCGTGGCGGCGGAGCCGGGCGGGGACGCCTGGGCCGCGGGCGGGGGCGACAACTTCGTCCACTGGGACGGCTCGTCGTGGCGGGCGTGGCCCCACCCGGCGCCCGGCAATAAGATCTACGGCCTGGCGCTGGTCGACGTGCTCAACGGCTGGGCGGTGGGCGAGGGCGGCCGCATATTCAGGTTCGGCGGCGGCGAGTGGAAGGCCGATACGTCGCCCACGACGCAGACGCTCCGGCGAGTCCGCGTGCTCTCGGCCAAGTCGGCGTGGGCGGCGGGCGACGGCGGCACGGTCTTGCGCTACGACGGCTCGAGCTGGAAGGAGGTCGACTTCCCGCCCACAATCGACCTCTACGACCTGCACTTCTTCGCCGACGACGACGGCTGGGTGGTGGGCGCGGTGGCGTCGCTCTACCACTGGAACGGCTCGAGCTTCCGCAAGTACCGGAGCCCGGACGCCGACATCACGTACCAGTGCTGCGGCTTCGCCGCGAGCGGCCTGGGCTGGGCCGGCGGCGACGAGATGCACCTCGCCCGCTACCAGGACGACGCCTGGACGCTGGAGCAGAACATGCCCAGCGGCCTGTGGACTCTCACCGCGCTGCACATGGTCTCGCCGACGGAGGGCTGGGCCGTGGGCCCGCGCGGCACGATGATGCACTATTATTAGGGGGGATAACGTACCGGATAGCAAAAGGCCGCCTCGCAAGGCGGCTTTATTTTTAACGATACAGCGCCTTGACCCTGCCCACCGACGCTGGCGCGACGTCCACCACGTCGATGTCCACCTTGTAGATATGTTGCGGCCTGTTGCGGTCCGCGGTCCACAGGTAATCGCCGTCGAACCCTACGGCCCGGCACGAGCCGCCGGGCGCCGCGAAGGACGCCACGAAGGTGCTGGCGCCTATGTTCATGCCGTATACGTAGTTGTTCGGGCCGCCGGTCCAGAGCTGGTTGTTGTAATATGCGGCGTCGGTGCCCCACACGCTGCCTACGGCGAACGTACCGACGAGTGTACCTGTCGTGGTGTATTTACCGGCTCGGATTTCACTGCCCTTGCGCGTTTCGTCGGTCCAGAGGTATTGGCCGTCCCAACTTACCGCGATACTCGGGTAATAATATATCTGGTTGTGGGTAACGAAATCACCGGCAAAAGAACCTGTAGTCGTGTATTTAACGTAGCAGTCGTATATTATCGTGCCGACAGGTTGGTGGAATATGGTCCACAGGTAAGTGCCGTCGAAAGTGAGGGCGAACGCCGGGCCCCAGCCGTGGTAAGGAAACCCCATCTCCTTTATTACCGAACCGGCCGTAGTACATTTGAAAACGCCCTTCGATTCGCCGGCGCCGTTATTAAGCCAGATGTATTCGCCCTCGAACGCTATGCCGTTAACGCGATAATAAGGCCCCGGCGCTTGCCAAGAAGTTATTACGTCGCCCATGCCGGCGTAGCCTAAGGCGGCTAAAGTGGTTATTAACGTTGTAACAGTTATCGCCGTTCTCATTTTATATCCCCCTTTATCGTTTTTAGTCGGTTAATCCGGTACGTACGGCGACGGCTTTTGGAACTTGTATATATGGACTTCCTCGGGGTCGAACTCGTCCGTAAACGTGCCGCTAACGATACAGCGCCTTGACCCTGCCCACCGACGCCGGCGCGACGTCGACGACGTCGATGTCCACCTTGTAGATGTATTGGGGCGTATTGCGGTCCGCGGTCCACAGGTACTCGCCGTCGAAGGCCGTGGAGGCGCAAGAGCCCCCCGGCGCGGCGAAGGAAGCTACGACGGAGCCGTTGAGCGTAACGCCGTATACCAGGCCGCCGCCGTAATACCAAAGTTGCCTCTTGTAATAAGCCATGTCCGAACCCACGCCTACCGTCATCGGGAACGTTGCGACAAGCGTTCCGGCGGTAGTGTATTTACCTATGCGGTTTGGGGGCGGCCGCGTTTCGTCGGTATAAAGGTACTGCCCGTCCCAAGTTACCGCTTTGCTCTCCGGTAGGTAGTTAATGTGGAGCCAAAACCCCCCCACATAGGAACCTGTTGTGGTGTATTTGCGGTAGGAGTCATGGTAAGGGATATGCCACCATTCATAGATAGTCCATAAGTATTCGCCGTCGAACGTCAGGCCGAAAGAATGCATAGCGGGCGAATAAGGAAAACTTATACTGCTTAAGAAGGAACCCGATTTCGTGCATTTTACGACGCCGCCGTGGCTTTCACAGACCCGGTCTTTTACCCATATATACTTGCCTTCGAATGCTATGCCGTTTACGCGGTTAAAAGTGCTTTGTGGGGCCGGCCAGGAAGTAATTACGCTCCCCATACCGGCGTAGGCGACTACCGCGAATAGGAGCATCGTCGTTAACGTTAGTAAAAACTTTTTCATTTTACTTCCCCCTTAAATAAGCCGCTAACGATACAGTGCCTTGACCCTGCCCACCGACGCCGGCGCGACGTCGACGACGTCGATATCCACCTTGTAGATGTACTGCGGCCTGTTTTTATCCACCGTCCACAAGTACTCGCCGTCAAAGGCCGTGCCGGCGCAGGAGCCGCCGGGGGCGGCGAACGAAGCTACGACCGAGCCGTTGAGTTGTATGCCGTATACGAAAGCCCCTGACGCGTACCAAAGTTGCCGTTTATAATATGCCATGTCGGACTTTATATAAATCGTCATAGGGAACGTCGCGATGAGAGTCCCGGCCGTCGTGTATTTTTCGACTTTTTTGTGGTCAGGGGAATCCGTAAAAATATATTCTCCGTCCCAAGCAATGGCCTCCCTTCCCCAATCGTACCCGTAGCCCCAGAATCCGCCGACATAGGAACCCGTCGTCGTGTATTTCCGGTAGTTGTCGTGGTATGGGACATGCCAGTATTCGTAAACCGTCCACAGGTATTCCCCGTCGAACGTCAGCCCGTACGAATAGAAGATAGGCGGCGGATAAGGTAACGATATCCTTGTTAAGACCGACCCGGCTTTGGTGCACTTCAACACGCGCTTATCCTCGGTTTGGGGGATTTTATATTTTAACCAAATGTATTCGCCCTCGAACGTGATACCGTTCATGTCATTATAGAAAGGTACTTCCCACGACGCGAGGACTTCGCCCAGGTAGGCGTGCGCTATAGCGGTAAATAGGACCGCTGACGTTGATATGAGTACAAACCTTTTCATTGTACATCCCCCTTAAATAAGCCGCTAGCGATACAGCGCCTTTACCTTCCCCACCGACGCCGGCGCGACGTCGACGACGTCGATGTCCACCTTGTAGATATATTGCGGCCTGTTCTTATCCACCGTCCACAGGTACTCGCCGTCAAAGGCCGTGCCCGCGCAGGAGCCGCCGGGCGCGGGAAAAGAGGCCACGACCGAGCCGGTCAGCGTTACGCCGTATATTAAATACGCGTTGTAATACCAAAGTTGCCTCTTGTAATAAGCCATGTCCGAACCCACGCCCACCGTCATCGGGAACGTCGCGACGAGCGTCCCCGCCGTCGTGTATTTTTCGACCGTTTTGTGGTTTACGGAATCCGAATAAATATATCCTCCGTCCCAAGTAACCGCTCGCCTTCCCGAACTAGACCCGTAACCCGCAAATCCGCCGACATAGGAGCCCTTCGTCGTGTATTTCCTGTAGTGGTCGCTATATGGGACACGCCAGTATTCATAAACCGTCCAAAGGTATTCCCCATCGAACGCTAAGCCGTACGAGTAAAAAGAGGGTGCCGGGTACCATAGCGCTATCTCGGTTACGACTGAACCGTTCGTAGTGCATTTGAATACCCAACCTTCGTAGGAGTCGGTATTTTTTACCCAGATATATTCGCCCTCGAAAGCAAGGCCGTTAAAATCGCGGGCCGGCCGCGGCGTTTCCCACGACGCGAGGACTTCGCCCAGGTAGGCGTGCGCGGCCGCTGCCCCCAGCGCCGTCAACGCCGCGAGCGCTATAACCTTTTTCATTATCTAACCCCCGGAGAAAATAAAAAGCGCCCCGGCCTGAGGCCGCCGAGGCGC